>JBPCMH010000287.1:0-7743 GCA_051002495.1 Acidimicrobiales bacterium | reverse complement strand
ATCTTCGACTCGCCGTAGCCGTAGACCTGGCTCAGCAGCGACGGAGCCAGGATGAACCCACCCATGTACGCGAAGTTGGAGAACAGTTGGGCGGCAATCGGCAGCGAGAAGTTTCGTCGACGCAAGTAGGCCAACGGTAGCAACGGCGACTGGGCGCGCCGCTCGATGAACACGAAGGCCGCGGCCGCAACCGGCCCGGCCACGAACGCGGCCAGCACCGCGGGCGCGGCCCAGCCCCACTCCGGTCCACGGTTGAAGCCGAACAGGACACTCGTCACCCCGAGGCTGATGGCGATCCCGCCCTGCCAGTCGAGTTTGATTCCCGCGCCCTTCGGCGTGGTCTCGTGCAGGATGGCCGCGGCCAAACCGAGCGCGATCAGGGTCAACGGTACCTGGGCAACAAAGATCCACCTCCAGCCGAAAGCCTCAATCGCCGGACCACCGATGGCAACGCCGAAGACCGGGCCGCCCGCACCAACGAGGCTCCACCAGCCCATGGCCTTGACGCGGTCATCCCGCTGGAACACCGAGAAGATCAGGGCCATCGACGAAGCGCCGGTCGCTGCTCCTTGGACCGCGCTCAGCGTGCGAATGGCGATGAGCGAGCCAGCCGTTGGCGCGGCGGCTGACAGGGCGGCGAACACACAAGCGCCCCCCATGCCGAACAGGTACAGCCGCCGATGGCCCCACAGGTCGCCCGCCTTGCCCAGGACCGGTGCGACCACGCCGAATGCGAGCAGCGGGCCGGTGATGACCCAGGTGAGGGTGTTCTCCGTCGTGCCCAGCTCGCCGGCGATGCGCGGAAGGGCGACGGCGAAGATCGTGAAGGTGACGTTGACGGAGAACAATCCAGCCAACACCGTCCACAAGACCCACCAGCGGTAACGGTCGCCCCGCCGGGCGCGGCCAGCCATCCAGCGCCGGGCCAGCAGCGGCCACGGCACAGAAACCGCCTCAGACACCCCCGCCGTGCCCACATGCCAGGCATCGGGGTGGGTGTCGGTGCCTGGTCGGGCCCGGTGGGCCGGGGGTTGGGGGTCGCCAGCCATCGCGGCCCACCGTAGGCAACGATCCGGGCCCAGGCGCGCAACAAGGCCAGACGGGGTGGCGGCTCCGGCGGTGGCTGGGGATCACCGCCTCAGCAACACCACCCCATCTGGCCCTGCTGTGTTCGGTCAGCGTACGGGGTCACACCACGGTTTCGGTAGGCATACCGAACAAATGACACGAACGGACTAGTCACTCGGGCAGGAGCGCGACGTGTCAAGGGCGAACCGACACAAGGTGCACGCCCGCGACGAACGCCATGTGCGAGCCACCCGGCTCCGCTCAGCCGCTCCCCTCGCCGCGCTCGCGGGACCGGCGGTGATGATCGTGCTCGCCGCGATCAACATCATGCTGCCGTGCGAGTCTGGTCCCAGCGGATGCGTTGACCTGGAGCGGCGCTCGCTGGTCCTGCTCGCCCTGGCCGCGCCGGTCTTTCCCTTCGTGGTGGCCATCCCCGGGTCGCTCCCGCTGATCCTGAGCATCGTCATCGGCGGAGCAGGCAGCGTGCCGCTCTGGGGGCTCGTCGGCCGCCGTATCGCCGACCGGGTCATCGACGACGAAAAGACCTGGTCCGGCTTCTGGCGCACCTACGCCCTGGTGTTCGCCGGATGGTGTGTCCTAGCGACGATCGGCGTTGGGCTGCTGCGCGATTCCCTGGGCTGAGTCAGCCCATGCGGGTTCGGGTCGACGTGCCGAAGCGGGCCGCCGTGAGTGCCTTAATGCCGTGAGGGAACCGGCCGCGCTGAGCCTGATGGGACGGCGTGAGTCGCCGCTGAGCAGCCCCATCACCGCCGCCCGCGAACGCGGCGACGCAGCGATCGGGTTCGGCGTTGGCCAAGGCGAGGATCACGCCAGGACAGCCAAGGGCGGCAGCGGTGCAAACCAGCGCGCTAGATCCGGGCCAGATCGGCCCGTCCCACGCCTCGAAAGTCGACAGCAGCCGGTCGACGCTGCCGGATGAGTCTTTGAGCCCGGCCACGGGTAGGTCAACGAGCGCTTCGAGGGGGATGCCAGGCGAGGAGCGATCCGGGAAGTGATAGGCCAGCAGCGGCACTTCACAGGCCGCGGCCAGCGCGTCGTAGTACGGACGCGGGTCTGGCGCGAACGGTGGCGAGAGGGCCAGCACAGGAACAGCGGGCGGAAGCGCCTCCCGGACGCCGGCTATGAGCGCCGAGCGCTCGTCCCTCGTGAGCGACTCCGGCTCGCCGGTTGATCCCGCCACCAACACCGCGCTCACCCCCAGGTCCACCAGCGTTCGGGCGTGGGCTGCCGTCGCCCCCACATCGACGGCCAGGTCATCGTCGAACAGCGTGATCAAGGCCACGCCAACGCCGAGGAAGATCGGTTCGGTCATGGTCGTGCTCAGTCGAGGAGTTGCTTCATCTCGTTCTCGAGCTCGGCAACCGTCCAGCGGTCGTCCTTCTCGATGGTCTTGTCCATGGTCCAGCCTTGGAAGAGGCTGACCTTGCCGCCCTGCACGAAGAACACCTTGCCGTTGGCCGGGCAGTTCTCGGTGGCCAGGTAGGCCACCAGCGGGGAGATGTTCGCCGGGTCCCAGATGTCGAACTTGGATGCATCCTCGGGAGCCTTGACGATCTCGCCCAGGCCGGGGGTGGCCTCGGTCATGCGGGTGCGGGCCGCGGGGGCAATAGCGTTGGTGCGCACGCCGTAGCGGGTGAGCTCCTGGCCGAGGATGACCGAGAAGGCCGCGATGCCAGCCTTGGCTGCGCCGTAGTTGGCCTGGCCGGGGTTCCCCAGAAGACCTGACGTCGAGGAAGTGTTGATGATCGACCCGCTCACTTCCTTGCCAGCCTTGGACTGCTCACGCCAGTACGCGGCCGCCCAACGGGCCGGGATGAAGTGGCCCTTGAGGTGCACGTGGATGACCGAGTCCCACTCCTCCTCGGTCATGTTGACCAGCACCCGGTCGCGCAGGATGCCAGCGTTGTTGACGAGGACGTGCAGATCGCCGAAGGCCTCGATGGCCGCGTTGACCAAGCGCTGACCACCCTCCCAGTCGGCAACGTTGTCGCCGTTGGCCACCGCCTCGCCGCCTATGGCCTTGATCTCGTCCACGACCTGCTGGGCGGGTGACCGGTCGTCGCCTGACCCGTCGACGGCACCACCGAGGTCGTTGACCACGACCTTGGCGCCCTCCTGGGCGAAGAGCAAAGCGTGCTCACGGCCGATGCCGCGGCCCGCGCCGGTGATGATCGCTACGCGTCCGTCAAGAGCGCCCATGGTGGGGTGACCTCCGAGTTGAAGTGTGGGACGTCCGAGCGTTGCAAACCCTTGACCATTCGGTCAACTTGGCCGAGTGAGCCTCGGGGAGCGTCAGCGGGTGTAGATGTCGACGGTCGAGCCGCGCTTGACGGATGCGCCGGCGGACGGGTTCGAGTCGAAGACCTTGCGATTCTTCGGCCCGAAACGCTGGCCGAGCTTGAGCCCGACGTCGTCGAGCTTCTTCTCTGCGTCGTCCTCCGACAAGCCGGAGAGGTTGGGCACCTTCACCAGATCCGCGCCCTTGGAGACGTTGACGGCGACCGTCTCGCCCTTCTTGGCCTCCTGACCCTCGGCTGGTTTCGTGGAGATGACCTGCCCGGCGGCGACGTCATCGCTGAATGCGTCCTGGCGCTGCACCACGAGGCCGAGCTTCTCAAGCAGGCCCTTGACCGCGTCGTAGGCCCGATCGGTGAAACTCGGAATCTTGCGCGGCTGGGGGCCAGCCGAGATGAACAGGTTGACGGCTGTGCCCTTGGCCTGCACGCCGGTCGGATCCCACCGGAGCACCGTTCCGACCGCAACGTCTTCGCTGAACTCCTCGTTGACGGCTACCTCGAACCCGGCCTCAGTCAGCGCCGTCTCGGCCGTGGCCTGATCCATACCGGCCAGGTCGGGCACCCCGCGGGGGCGCGGACCCTGTGAGACCACCACGGTGACCGTCGATCCGCGCTTGAGTTCGCCGCTGGCCGGATCCTGATCAAGGATCTGGCCCTCTAGAACGTTTTCGTCGAACTCGCGTCGTGCGACCACCACGCTGAACTGCTCCTCGACCACCTCCTGCGCGGCTTGTTCGACGGTGAGCCCGCGAAGGGCCGGCACGTCGAATCGGGGGGTGCGCACTTCGGTGATGGCAAAGGCTGCACCGGCGAGCAACACCGCGACCAGCACGCCGGTCAGCACATGTCGCAGCCACCGGCGGACCCCGCGCCGGGGTGCAACGACGGTGCCGGGCAGGTGATCATCTGCTGCGATTGCCCCCGCCGCGTCAGCGTCGAAAACCGTCGGCTTCGTCACCGGCAACTCGGTCAGATCGGCCGCGGGGGCCTCGGTGAGGTCGATGGCCGGCGTGCCGGGCAGCGGCAGCGGGTCGGGCCGGGGCAGGTCGCGGGCGGCCCCCTCGAAGGCCCGCACCAAGCCGGCTGCATCCAGTCGTTCATTCGGATCCGCTCGACCGGCCGCCTCAAGCGGCGCCTTCAGCGGGCCGAGGTCGTCGGACACTTCGAGGTCGTGGCCGACCCGCGCCATCAGCGTGGCAATCGTGGTGTCGGCCGAGAAGGGAACCTCCCCGGTCACGCTCTCGACAATGGTGAGGGCGAGCGCGTACACATCGCTTCTCCCGTCGACCGCTCCGCCCTGGGCCTGCTCTGGGGACGCGTACCGGGCCGTTCCGAGGACGGTGCCGGTGGGTTCGGTCCATGCCGCTTCAGCCAACGCCCTGGCCAAGCCAAAATCGGCAATAGCCAAGCGCCCCTCGTCGTCGAACAACAGGTTTGCCGGCTTGACGTCGCGATGCACGAGGTTGCGCCGGTGCGCGTAGGCCAGGGCCTCGGCCGCCTCCAACCCAACCAGCAGCGCCTGCGACGGGGTGAGCCGGTGGCCGTGGTCGAGCATCGCGCGCAGGCTGCCCCCGCCGAGGTACTCGAGCACCAGATACGGGCCGCTGTCGCCCTCGCCCCAGTCGTAGACGTTCATCACATGCGCGTTGCGGAGGGCGGCCGCGGCGTGGGCCTCGGCCCGGAACCTGCGTAAGAACGACTCGTCGGCGGCCAGGCCTTCATGGAGGACCTTCACCGCGACGCGTCGACGAAGCGACGCGTCCTCGGCGAGAAAGACGTGCGCGGAAGCACCGGTCCCGATCGGGGCGAGCAGCCGGTATCGGTCACCGAGCACGCTGCCGATCTGGTCCACGAGGCGTGACGTGGCCATCTGCGGAGCGTACCGGCTCCAACCCCGCCAACCGGTGACACTCAGCGGATTCCCGCCGGGTGCCAATCAGGCGCAACACTGTGCTGCATGCGTCGGAACCGCGTTCGATCGGCTGTGCTCGCCCTGTTAGTCGCTGCGTCGTTGGTCGGCCTGGTGGTCGCCTTCCAATCGGCGAACACCGACAACCCAACATCCGCGCTGCCGAAGCAGATGGTCCGGGTCTTCCCGGAGTCCGGCACCCTGACCTTGGGTCAGGCGGCCATTGGCTATGAAGTCAGCACCGGCTTCACCGGCACGCTTCGGATCGACACCATCGAGATCCCTGAGGACCAGATCGAGTTCACCGACGGCATCAACCGCGTGTCTTTCACCCCTGGCCAGGGCACCGAGGTCGGCAAGCTGGTTGAAGGGCGACACTGTGCCTCCGCGGTGTATTGGCCGACCGCCGAGGGCCGGGGCTCAGTGTTCCCGGCCTATCAGTGGTGCTTCATCGTCTCCTAGAGACGGGGTTCACCGTGGGGTTAGGGACCAACCCTTAGGGGGCGGGGAGTTGGCCCGTGTCGAGCAGGGTGCGGAACGCGGGGGCGTCGAGGAGCGGGATGCCCAGGTCTTCGGCCTTGGACAGCTTGGCCGCGCCTGGGGCCTCGCCCACGACGACTGCGGTGGTTTTCTTCGACACCGATCCTGGGCTCTTGCCCCCGCGAGACTTGATTGCTTCCTCGGCGGCCTCGCGGGTGAAACCTTCGACCGTGCCTGTGACCACGACGCTCATGCCGGCCAACGTCTGCGGAACATCGGGCGCCTCCGGGCCTTGGAAGTTGACACCGGCCTCGCGCAAGCGATCGATCACCGCCTGGTTGCGCTCGTTGTCGAGGAACTGCCTCACGCTCTGGGCGATGATCGGCCCGACACCTTCGACCGCGGCGACGACCTCCTCATCGGCTGCGAGCAGGGCGTCAAGATGACCGAACCCTCTCGCCAGCACTTGGGCCATCGTGCCCCCGACGTGGCGTATACCGAGGCCCGCCAACAGGTTGGCCAGCGGGCGCTGTCGGGAGGCATCGATCGCGGCGTGCAGATTCGTGACCGAGATCTCACCGAACCCTTCGAGCTGGCGAACGGCGTCGAGGTCGACGGCGTAGATGTCGGCGATGTCGCGCAGCAGGCCGTTCTCGATGAACAGGCGGACGGTCCGCTCCCCGAGGCCCTCGATATCCATCGCGCCGCGCGTCGCGAAATGCTCGATCCGGGCCACGCGTTGAGACGGGCAGTCGACGTTGACGCAGTAAGTGGCCGACTCTCCCTCGGCCCGCTGTAAAGGCTCCGAACAAGCCGGGCACGACTTGGGGAAGCGCCACTTCCGAAGACCCTTGGGACGAAGTGAAACGACCGGGCCGACCACCTCGGGGATCACATCGCCGGCCTTGCGAACGACCACGGTGTCGCCCGGGCGGACATCCTTCAGGCGGACTTGATCCTCGTTGTGCAAGGTGGCGAGGCCGACGGTTGACCCGCCCACGAACACCGGCTCGAGGACAGCGAACGGCGTGGCCTGGCCCGTTCGCCCGATGTTGACCGCAATGTCGCGCAGCAACGTAGTGCGCTCTTCCGGCGGGAACTTGTAAGCGATGGCCCAACGCGGCGCCTTCGACGTGAACCCAAGCTCATCGCGTTGCGCCAGGTCGTCGACCTTGACCACGACCCCGTCGATCTCATACGGCAAGTCGTGTCGGTGCTCCAACCATTGCTGGCAGAACTGATCGACTGCTTCGAGCGAATCGAGGGTCCGGATCTCGGGGTTGACCGGCAGTCCGAGGTCACGTAGCAGATCCAGAGACTGAGCGTGCGTGGTGAACGACGTTCCAGCCGCCACGTCACCCACCTGATAGCACCAAAACGCCAGCTGACGCGACGCGGTGACCGTGGGGTCCTTCTGTCGCAGCGACCCGGCCGCGGCATTCCGAGGGTTGGCGAACAGCCGCTCCTCGGCCGCATCCTGCCTCTCGTTCAGCGCCTCGAACGCGTCGAGCGGCATGTAGACCTCGCCGCGCACCTCAACCACATCGGGCGCGTCATCGGGCAACTGGTGCGGGATGGCGCCGATCGTCAGCACGTTGGCCGTGACGTCTTCGCCAACGCGTCCGTCTCCCCTCGTCGCAGCTCGAGTGAGGCGGCCGCGCTCGTAGAGCAGTGACATGGCAACGCCGTCGATCTTGAGCTCGCATACGAACCCGACATCGCCGCTGATGAAGCGCTCCATGCGCTTTCCCCACGCCTGCAGCTCCTCGAAGCTGAAGGCGTTGTCGAGCGACATCATCGGAGTGCGGTGCTCCACCGGGGAGAACGGAGTGTTTCGAGCGGCGCCGACTCGCTGGGTCGGCGAGTCGGGCGTGACGAGGTCGGGATGCTTTGCTTCCAGCGCCTTCAACTCGACCAGCAGCGCGTCGTATTCGGCGTCGCTGATCTCGGGGTCGTCGAGGCCGAAGC
>JBPCMH010000286.1:0-5458 GCA_051002495.1 Acidimicrobiales bacterium | reverse complement strand
GCCACGATGGGCTGATTGAGCGCACGGCCGCCCATCGACCCGCAGAATTGAGCGTCGCCGAAGGCGAACATGCCGCCATCGCGGGCCACAAACGAATACCCGTTACCGGTGAACGTGCGTTGCACTCCAACGATCGGCTGGTTCAGCGCCATCGCGCCCGTCGAACCGTAGAACGGCGCCTTGAAGGCGAACACCCCACCGTCGGAGGCCACCAACCAGTAGCCGGTGCCGCGGGGTGTCGCGGCCATGCCGATGATCGGCTTGTTCAGCGCCATCGCGCCCGTCGAGCCGTGGAAGTCGGCGTTTCCGAAGGCGAAGATGCCGCCATCAGAAGCCACCAACCAATAACCGCCGCCATCCGGCGTTGCTGCCATCCCAACGATCGGCTTGTTCAGCGGTGTACCGCCCATCGACCCGAAGAAACCCGCCATCCCGAAGGCGAAGATGCCGCCGTCTTGGGCCACAAACCAGTACCCGCTCTGATCAGGCTTGGCCGTCATCCCAACGATGGCCTGGTTCAAACGGATGTTGCCCGTCGAACCATGGAAGGGAGCGCCGAAGGCAAACACGCCCCCGTCAGCCGCGGTCAGCCAATAGCCGAAGCCGGGGTCGCACTTCAGCGGCGGGATCGGATCGGCTCCGGTCTTAGTCGCGTTCTTCTGGTGGTACGGCCAGACCATGCCGGCCGAGCCGCCAGCCGCGAAACGACCGACGTAGCTCTGATGGAACGGGCCAGGCGTGCCGGGGTCGAAGCCCACGACCGCGACGGATCGCTGCCCGCCCCACTCACCCAGGGCCGCGGCGTTCTGATGCACCTGGCCGCCCACCCGCGCTTGCAGCGTGGCGATGTCGGCGCCGTTGGCACCGTTGAGCACGTGCATGCCGGCGCCGTAGCCAACCACGACATCGGTCTTACCGTCACCGTCGACATCGCCAAGGGTGGGTGACGACAGCACCTGGTCGTTGACGTCCTTCGACCAAAGTTCGCCGCCAGCACCACTGAGGGCAACCACGTAGCCGTCGTTCGCCTGTCCGCTCGGGCCCTTCGTGCCGATGACGACATCGTTCTTGCCATCGGCGTTGAGGTCGCCGATAGCGGGCGCGCTCATGAAGGTGGCGCCGGCGATCGACCGGGGCCAACCGGGGACGTTCGATCCGTCGTCGATGTGGAAGGCCCACACCCGTCGGCTGTTGGCGCAGTCGCCGCCCTGGTTCTGGCAGTAGTCAACACCGCTGCCGGTCACGACCTCGAGCCGGCCATCACCGTTGATGTCACCAACGCTTGAGCCGCCTTGGAACGTCTCGGCCTCGGGCCGCACCCATCGCTGGCCAAGCGTGCCGGTGCCGTTGTAGGTGAGCGACCGGTAGTAGCCGCCGCCGTGAGGCAGCCCTTGGAGACTCTTGGTGGCGTCGCCGCCGATGAAGATGTCGGCCTTGCCGTCGCGATCGGCGTCGGCCAGCGCGGGTGCCGACCACACCGTGTCGGTGTTGTCGAAGCGGGCGATCTCGCCGCAGCTTCCGTTGATGACGTAGATCTTGTGGTCGAACGAGCCGAACACGATGTCGTTCACGCCGTCGCCGTTTACATCGCCGATGGCCGGGCTGTTGATGACGGCCTCGCTGAAACCGTCGGGCCCGCCGCCGCCCCACTGGTTGAACTTGTCCTCGGTCTGCTTCGCGCAGCGCCGCGTGCCGTTGGCGTTCAGGATGACAACGCCGCCATGCTGGCCCGTCACGTTCAGCGAGCCAGCGCCAACGACGATCTCGGGGATGCCGTCGCCGGTCACGTCACCGACTGCGGGGGACGACTCGACTGCCGTCGGGGACCCGTTGGGGTCGGCACCAACGACGACCTTGGCCGGCGCGAAGGCCGGGCTGCCGTCGCCGTTGTAGGCATAGAGGTGGCCGTTGCGAGCACCGAACATCAACTCGTTCTGACCGTCAGCATCGATGTCGGCCAAGACGGGAGAGGAGAGAACGACGCCGGTGGCCCCGATCCCGAACCCAGGTGCGGCCGAGGTGGCTACCGCCGCGCTGGCCGGCGTCGTCGGAAGGAGCACAACCACCATCGCCAGAAGCAGTCCAAAGGCTGCGAGGGTCTGTCGCACCCGTGGGGCCGCGCTTTGATCTCGAACAGTTGAGGTCACCATTGGGTCGTCCCTTTCGCCAAACACCGCCGAACGTGGGGCCGATCCTAGGAGTCGGGGTGCTGCGGGATGTGTCACAGCGTGCCGATACACTGGATACCCCGGTCCCGCCGGGTCAGCCCTTTGACAATCGAACACTGTTTGAACGAAGAACTGTCGAAACGACATCTCGTCGCGAAGACAGACGCAACTCAGGGAGTGGCCGCGCTGATGCGCCGAGCCACAAGCACCATCCCCACCATCCCGGGGGTGATCGGTTTCGACCTTGGTCGTCGAGACGGGTGAAGCGAGCCGTGGTTCTCGGAGTCCACGTTAAAGAGCCGGGACAAACAAACAAATGCCGAGCATCAGCTCGAACTCGCTGCTTAAAACGTAGCGACGCTCTTCCGGCCCTAGCCCCGCGGGTCGGATCGGAGCGCCATCTAGCGGGGCTTACCTGACCAGCCACGACAGCGGGCCGGACGGGGACATCAAAGCTGTCTAAGGCAGTCGCCGAGTGCCGGTGACGTGCGACCGCCCGACAATCTCCACCGGCTGCGCTCGGAGAAGCCCCGCCAACACGCTGAGGGACGCGGGTTCGATTCCCGCCACCTCCACAAAGGGGTGCTCTCGTAAGAGAGCGCCTAGTGATCTCGAAACCCGCCCAAGGCCAACGCCGACGGCGGGTTTCAGTCGTTGGTGGGCCTTAGTCGCGTCGCGGGAGGAGCCCGAACCCCGTGGGGCTGGGCCCGTTCGCTTCGTGAACTCGGACTCGGGCGCGCCGAGGCGGACTCCTTCCCGGGAGTCCGACCTCTACGGGGTCTGCTGGCTCAGTCGGGCGCGGGGTCGGGCGACGGGCGGTGTTCGCCTGTCGTCTCGACAACCAACTCGCGCCAGATGCCGGTGCGTCGCTTGGATCGAGGCTTGGCCGCTTCGGCCTTGGCCCGCATTTTGGCGCGGAAGCTGCGGATGCGGTCGAGGTTGTAGCCGGCGATGCTGAAGCCGAGCAGGGCCGTGATCTTGGTGAGGCCGAATACGCGGATGAACCCGCGCGATAGGTCGGCGAAGGCACCCTTGAGGGCGGCGTTGGCCGACTCGACGACCTGGCGACGGCCCATCGAGATCCGCCAGGCCGTGGTGCCGAAGGGGATGCGTTGCCAAAGGGGCAACTCGACGGGCATGGCCGTGAAGACGCCTTGGCAGCATGTGTCTCGGCCGTCGCCGATGTGAACCAGCGGGACCGTCTTGGGCCGTCGCATGGTCCGGGGGAAGGCCCGGGAGCGGAGCATCCCCGCGCAGAACGGGCAGCGCCAGCGGGTCGCCCCGTCGGCGTCCGGGGCCGAGTGGCGCACCATGCGCCAACGGGCGCGGGCGTTGAACTTGGCCTCATAGACCCGTGGGGTGCCAGAAGTCGATCACGTCACGCGACCAGGTCGTATTCGTGGATCAGTCCGCCCAGCACATCACGGCGGACGATGTGTTCGAGCCCGGCCTGCTGAGCTTCAGTCTGCCATGGCTTCGGTGCCACCAGTCCGAGGGCCCGATGAGGTCGATGGCCGTTGTAGTGCTCGACGAACTCGGACAGGACACGACTGAGGTGACGTGGTCCGACGATCAGCAAGTGATCGAGGCACTCGCGGCGGACGGTGCCGACCCAGCGCTCCGCGAAGGCGTTCGCGTTCGGCGCCCGCACCGGGGTGCGCACCACCTGGCTACCGATCGAACGCCAGACGTCATCGAAGGAGCGGGTGAACTTGGCGTCGCGGTCACGGATCAGGTGACGCACGACGCGTCCGGCCTCGTCCAACGCCGTAGTGAGGTTGCGGGCCTGCTGGGTGACCCATCCGCCCGTCGGATTGGTCGTGATGCCGCACAGGTGGACCCGCCGGGTCTCGATCTCGATGAAGAACAAAACGTAGTAGCGGCTGAGCCACACCGTGTCGACGGAGAAGAAGTCGCAAGCCACGATGCCCGCGGCCTGTTGGCGGAGGAACGACCGCCAGGTGGTGGAGGTCCGGCGCGGAGCTGGGCTGACGCCCTTGGCCCGCAGCACCCGACGAATCGAGGAGGCCGACACTCGGTAGCCGAGCCGGGCCAGTTCACCCTTGATGCGCTGGTAGCCCCAGCGGGGGTTCTCGAGGGCCAGCCGCACGATCAACGCCTGCACCTGGGCCGGCACCGGCGGACGTCCCTTCCGTTTGTTGGGGTAGGTCCAGTGCCGGCGGACCATGCGTCGATGCCAACCGAGCAACGTCGCCGGTCTGACAACGAACACCGACCACCGGCGACGGGGCAGCAGACGACTCAGCGCGGCCAGCAACGCGCGGTCCTTGGGCCCCAGACGCGGTCTCGGGTGCTGGCGGCGCAGAACCTCGAGCTCGTGTCGCAGCACGAGGATCTCGACCTCCTTGGCGTCGGAGGACCGTAAGCACAGGAGCAGCAGTTCCATCAAGCGGCGAACGGCCAGGTAGACGAAGGACCAGATCACGACGTTCTCCGAGGACGACCGACAGGAGAGGGCACCGTAGCTCGGCCCCGGTCATGGCGAACTGGCTGGTCACGGGCGGTGACGGACTTCTGGCACCCCACGGTGTGCGAGGCGATCGCTCACGAGTCGGTTCAAGCTGACGCCTTGCTCTGCGGCAGCAAGAACCAGCTCCCGGTGCAGGGATTCGGGAACACGTACGTTGAATTTGCCGGAGAATCGTCGTTCCGAGATTGGCTGCGGGATCGGTTCACCAGTCGACTCCAGGTCGGCGACGACCTCCGCAACCAGATCGATCAGGCCCCGAAGAGCTTCGGACTGGTTCTCATCAAGCCACGAGAGCGAAGGGAACTCAGCGACGGTGGCGACGTGCTCGCCGTCCTCGGCAGACCACAACACTCGGTAGGCGTAGTGCTTGATGTCGGTCACTTGTCCTGCTCCTTCAGTTTCTCGATTGCCTTGAGGACCTGTCGGACCTGGTACGGCTTCGCTCCTCCACCTTTGGACATCTGAATGTTCACTCGGGGGTCTCCCGCCCAAGGGGTTTTGAACACGGCGTGCGACGTTCCGCTCTGGCGGGGATCGCCGAAGAAGTGGCTACATGCGTTCTTGAGTTCGTTGTAGGAGACGTTCTGTGGCGCATTCCGCATCGTGGCCAGGATCTTGTCGAGTTTGGCCACCGAGTGAATGGTACCAATAGTGGTACCGACTGGCAAGCGGGGAGGCTCCAAGGCCAACCCCGGCGGACACTTCCCATGGTGATATCGTTAGATATCAAGAGGAGGAGCAGATGACCGACATCCTCATCAGAGACGTTCCCGACGAGGTTCTGGCTGCGATCGACGCC
>JBPCMH010000285.1:0-5771 GCA_051002495.1 Acidimicrobiales bacterium | reverse complement strand
GGGCCACGGGTTTTGGTGCGGCTCCTTCCCCGGTTGTGTTCCCAAAGCGCCATCGGGGCCGACGGCGCGCCGCCGACTCATCGGGGCCGACGGCGCGCCGCCGACGCAACGGCCGGCGCAACGGCCGACTCAGCGGGTGAGGAGCTCGAGCAGATCGCCGGCAACCCACCAGTGGCGGGGGTGTCCGTCGGCGCCCGTGCTCGGCGTGTCGGCAGGTCGGAGTATGCCGCGTTCGGTGAGGGTCTCGAGCGCGTTGCGCGCCGTCGGCGCGCTCACTGCGAGCAGCTCGACGGTGGTGGCCACGTCAAGGGCCGGGTGGGCGATGACGTGTTCGATGAGGCGCCGGGCCGCGGCGTCGGCGCGCACGTCCGCCAGCCGCTCGGGCCACGACCCAACGAGGTCGGTGACTGCTGCAAGTGTGTCGCCGGCGGTGACGGCGGAGCGCTCGACGGTATCCGCGAACCAGCGCACCCATTCGTCCGCACCGTCGCTCCGGTACAACGCCAGACCCGACAAGTAGCCACCGACGTCACAGAGGAACGCGACCGACAACGGTGGGGGAACGGCCAGGTCCAGGTGACGGTGAAACATCCAGCTGATGAGGAGGCGCCCGATGCGCCCGTTGCCGTCGGCGAAGGGATGGATCGTCTCAAACTGGGCGTGCACGAGGGCGGCCGCGGCCACGACATCGTGAGCGGGGTTTGTGGCATAGGAGACGAGATCACTCATCAGGTCGTCGATGCGGTCGTGCGGAGTGGCCACATGCGCAGCTCGATGCGGTGTCGGGCCGCCAACCCAGCCGAGCCGGTCGCGCCACCCCCCGACGAGATCGGGGTCGAGATCGGCTGACGCCATCAGGACGCGGTGCCACTCCCACAGGTCCTCTCGGGTCAGCGGTCCGTCGTGATCGAGCGCGGCATCAATGGCCCGGAGGTTGTCTGCCACCTCCGATGCCTCGCCGGGGACGGCCCGGTCTACATCCGCGATGGCGACGAGATCGGCTGGTGCGGTGATCGCTTCAATCCGGCTCGACGCGACACCCTCGCTGCGCAGGAGGAGGCGAGCGGCGACGTCGAGGCGACGGTCGTGGTGCCGGGCCATGGCGGTGAGTGCTCCGCAGGCGCGGGCCGCGGCGACCTGCGCCGACGACGCGAGGGGGCCGACCCGACTGAGGGGGTGGGGCACGAAGGCTTCGACGGGCTTGCCTTCCCACGTCACCTTCACGAACCGGCCCATGCAATCTTCCTTTCCCAACCAGTGGGGTTTAACAAGGATAGGCATTCTACCCTTGTTTAACCCCCGGCTTGATCGGGGGCATCGCCGACTCGGTTGGGACTCCCGGCCCGCCACGTGGCCCGGGACGGAATTCCGTCATGACGGCGGTGCTCGCGCCAGGCGGCACCTTTGCCGTCATGACGGCGTGGCGTCCACCGCGGAGTGTTGACCGGCGGGTCGGGCCGCGGCAGCGCAGCGCGTTTATCGCCGAGCGGCCGGCCGGCAGCCGAGGCCTCGACGACGAACGCCGGTGGGACGACATCGAATCGGCCCTCGGGGCTTACCCGACACCGGCCACGCGTGGGATGCCGACCCCGCGGCGCGACTGCACTGACAGATCGGGAGGATCGGACGGTCTCGACTCCCCGCGTGAAATTGGCATCCATATCAGCGTGAACTTGGTAGTATACGGCGTGTGAAACATGTAGTGTCGCTGACGGCCCAATGACATCGAACTATCGCGACCGACTCGCGGACGACTACCTGGCCGAGTTGGTCGCAACGTTCGCCGCGGTCATGGTCACCGGGCCGCGAGCAGCGGGAAAGACGACGAGCGCAGCCCGGCTCGTAGCCCAGGTCGATCGGCTGGACGAGCCGGGCGTTGCCGCGCTCTACCGGGCCGATCCCGATGCTGCTCTCAGGCGCGCGGACCGCCCGCTGCTGATCGACGAATGGCAAGAGGTGCCCGAAGTGCTCGCCGCGGTGAAGCGAGCCGTCGATCGAGACTCGACCCCCGGCCAGTTCGTGCTCACGGGGAGCGTGCGGGCCGACCTCGACACCGAGACGTGGGCAGGGACCGGACGCATCGTGCGCGTGAGTATGTACCCGCTCGCCGAACGGGAGGTCGTCGGGAACGAGGCTTCGACCGCCGACATGTTCCTACAGCGGCTGGCCTGCTCCGGTCTCGACGACATGACCCTGCCATCCGACATCCCGGTAATCGACGACTACATCGTCGCCGCGCTGCGGAGCGGATTTCCGGAGGTGGTGGCTCGGAACCTGTCCGCTCGACAACGGTCCATCTGGTTGGAAAGCTACGTCGACGATCTCGTCACTCGCGACGCCGCCATGTTCGACTCCAGCAAGGACCCGGCCAAGCTCCGCACCTACCTCAACGCCCTCGCGTTCCACAACGCAGGACTCCCGACCGATGCGACGCTATATCGGTCGGCATCAGTGAACGCCAGGACCGCAGCAGGCTACGACCAACTCCTGCGCAATCTGTACGTCCTCGATGTCGTACCTGCATGGTCGACCAACCGGATCAGTCGCCTGGTGAAGTCCGGAAAGCGGTATCTGATCGACCCCGGCATCGCGGCAGCCGCGGCCGGACTGACCGTGGAGACCGTGCTCGCCGACGCAGATCTGGTCGGTCGGTGGTTCGACGCGTTCGCGCTCGCACAGATCCGCCCAGAGGTCGCACTGTCACATCCTCGGCCGGGACTCCACCATCTGAGGGTCGAGGCCGGTCGTCGCGAGGTCGACCTAGTGGCGGAACTCGGACCGAATCGCATCGTCGCCCTGGAGTTCAAGGCGGGCTCGGCGCCGGGTCGTCGGGACGCAAGACACCTCGTCTGGCTCCGCGATCAACTCGGATCGGCCTTCGTCGCCGGCGCTGTGCTCCACAGCGGCCCAGGTCTGTTCGAACTAGACGACCGGATATTCGCTATCCCGCTCTGCGCCCTTTGGGGTGGATGACGATGTCGCGTCGATCCCGCATGCCCGAGCTGTCCGTGGAGCACGAGGCCTGACCGAACTGCCGCTGTCGGATGTCGGCGGCCGCGCCGAGCGAAGAATCCGCGAGATGGCCACCGAGGAGATGAGCGGCGCGCACGACGTGTTCGTGGCGCTGCCGCGGCCGACCCCAAGCCGGTGCCCGGGGGCGCGGGCCAGGGACGGCCCGGAAGAGTTGTTGTCACAGGCCGCTGCGACACTCGAACGAGGCGAACAGTCGTTCGTCTACGCGAGAGGAGAGAGCGATGTGTTGGGAGTGCGACAACCCTGGGGGCGACTACGCCGCCCACATGCTCAAGGTCATCGACCGCTTCGGCTGGGGCGTCGGTGGCGTGGAAGCCAGCCCAAACGACCCCGGGTGGTTGCACACCATCGGGCTGCCGGTGACGCTCGGCCACCCCGAGCTGTTGATGCAGGGAGCGACCGGCGAGACCCACGCCGTCCTCGACGCGATAGCGGCCTACATCCGCGACAGCGGAAGGACGATCAGTGCCGGCGAGACCATGGGGCTGGGCGAGCACATGATCACCTTCGGAGCTGTCTCGCGCCAGAGGCGTCGACGAGGCGAACTCGCCTCGAGCGAGGAGGTGCTCGCCCGGCTGGGCTTCACCAAAGTGACTGCCATCGAGGTGCTGGGCATGCCCGCGGAGTTGCAGCAGTGTTCGCGGTGCTTCGACGAGTCGCTGCGGCAGTGGCTGAGCGATGGCCCCGATGCGGCTTGACGCGCG
This sequence comes from Acidimicrobiales bacterium, assembly GCA_051002495.1. Taxonomy (GTDB): domain Bacteria; phylum Actinomycetota; class Acidimicrobiia; order Acidimicrobiales; family CADCTF01; genus JBPCMH01. The sequence goes on along the minus strand of JBPCMH010000285.1, from coordinate 2,034 downwards.
GCCCGTCTGCCCCAAGGTGGGTTCTAGCTCTCACCCGCCAGGACATCGTGGGCGATTCCTGTAGGCGATCGAGCCGCGGCGGTTCGCCGAGGACGGTCGGTCAGGTACAAGGCGTCCTAAATCGGCCCGCAAAAGCCCCGCTGCCTGCATAATTACCCGTCCCGTGGGCTAAACCTAAGGTATGGCCTACGAACTTGCTGAGCTCGACCTCGCCTCTGCGGCACCCACGAGCAAGCGGTACGTACTCCGGTTGTTGTTCCGCGGTGGTGAGCTCGCTGCGGTTGGGCCAACGGGCGAAACCGAGCTCCGGTTCGAGACCTTCGACGATGCCCTCCAGGCTGCGGAGGGGTTGACGGCCCCGCAGGCCAAGAAGCTCATCGTCTGCCTTCCGTCCGAAGATGTCGACGCGACCTTGGACGCCCGTCTCCGCATTGCCAAGGACGCGGCCTACAAGCGCTTCCGCTACCGGGTCGTCGCGCTGCGAGACGGCGATGCCCTCGACCTTCACCGTCGTGGGACCGGCGCCCCCAAACGGCAGCGAGGCGGGGCAACCCCGACCGAAGCACTCAGCCTCGCCACCGGTGGGTCCAAGTACGGCGACACCCTCGTACTCATCTGCCCCTGAGTCACGGCGATCGGCCGCAGGCCGGCGATCGGCCGCAGGCCGGCGATCGGCCGTGGGCTGCGATCGGCCGTGGGCTGCGATCGTTCAACAGTCGGCCAGCGCGGCGAGGGCCCGGCAGATCTCGCGGCGCGATCGTTCGCCGAGCCCACCGACTCGCTCGGTGAGGAACGATCGGCGGATGGGTTGGAGGTTGTCGAAGGTCGCGGCGCACTCGGCGCCCAGCCCGTCGTCGGGACCAAGCGCGATCTCGGTGGGGATGCCTCGCCGCGTGCGGCTGATCGGCGCGACCACGAGCCGGGTCAGCACCGGGACGGCGTCGCTGCGGGTGACGACGAGCACGGGCCGGCGCTTGTCCTCGGCTTCGGCCCACCACACCTCTCCTTGGCGAGGATCGCTCACCACGGTTCGTCGTTGATCATGGCGATGGTGGCGTCGTCGGACCAGCCCCCGTCGAAGTCGTCCTGCGGCTCGGCGAGGTAGCCGGCCCGGATGGCTTCGCCGGTGCGCCGTCGCCGATGCCGATCGACGAGGGCACGCAGGCCGAGCCTGACCGCGTCGGACCGGCTTTCGACCACGCCGTCCGCCACGAGCGCATCCACAGCAGCGGCAAGTTCGTCGTCGAGGCGGGTCACCAACTGCGCCATGCATTCAGCATAGCGGTTTGCATTGCGGCCATCCGTTACCGGGATTGACGGCGAGGCGGAGGCTCCGGCCGCACGATGCATCGGCGAGCACCCAATCAAGGAGAACCGCGTTTCGCCGCTTCGCCTTCTTCACCATGCGGCGGAACCGTTGGCGGTCGTCCGTCGTGGCGGGGTCGAGCACATCGACGGCGCTCATCACGACCAGCTCCCGTCCGGCGAGAGAACGGATGTCGGCCGACAGGGCCAGGGTGAGCACGGTCTCGGCGCGGTCGTCGTCGCTGAACCACGCCGCGCTGACGTTGCGGTACTCGTCGAGCACGAAGGCCGCGTCGCGCTCGTCCTCGTTCGCCAAGAGGGTTCGGCACCAGTCGAGCGCGGCGAACGGGTCGACGACCGCTTCGTCGAAGACCACTCGTTCGGTGGACACGTGCGCGACCTCCGCAACGGGCGGAGCCCAAGGCGGTGCCGCATCGTTGGCGAAGTGATCGCACTCGAACGGGTCGCAGGTGCGCAGGGAAACGGGCCACTCGGATAGGGACATGGGGGACTCCTCGCTGACGTGGCGCGGTGGCGCCGAAGTGCAGGGGGAAGCCCGGTTCGGAACCTAGGCGGGGGGTGTGACACCGGCATGGCCCGCCCTCTGTGTCTATGAGGAGTGAGACACCTTCGACACCCGGGACGGAATTGCGTCCTGACGGCGGGGGTGGCGACCAAAACGGGGTCCGACGGCGCGACAGAACTTCATCCAACTAAGGCTCACGATAA
>JBPCMH010000284.1:0-3900 GCA_051002495.1 Acidimicrobiales bacterium | reverse complement strand
ACGGAGGGCCAGTCCCGGGGACCGGCCCTCCGTTGACGCGTAGGCAAGCTCAGCGCTTCTTGGTTGCCTTCTTGGCCGCCTTCTTGGCCGTCGACTTCTTGGCCGTCGACTTCTTGGCCGTCGACTTCTTGGCCGCCTTCTTGGCCGTCGACTTCTTGGCCGTCGACTTCTTGGCCGTCGACTTCTTCGCGGCCTTCTTGGCTGTCGACTTCTTGGCTGTCGACTTCTTGGCCGACTTCTTGGCCGGAGCCTTCTTGGCCGGGGCCGGATCGGCCACGATGCCCTCAAGGATGTCGAGGCGATCGTCGACGGCATTCAGAATCGAGATGCGGTCCTTGGTGTCCTCTTCGTACACCGCGACCGCCTCAAGCTCGTCCGCGTTCAGCCCCTCAAGCAAGGGGATGATGTCGCTTACGTTGAGATCGTCGTAGCCGCTGATCGGCAGCGACTGCCCACCGGAGGTCGACGCGGCGGCTACCTCGGTTGCCGGCTCCACCGGCGCACCTCCCTCGATGTCGTCCATGAGCTCATCAATGCGGCTCAGAACCGTCGTGCGGTTCTTATTGTCCTCCTCGTGGACGGCCACCAACTCAAGCTGATCGAGGTCGAGCCGCTCCAACTTCGGAAGGATCTCGCTCACCTTCAGCGCGTCATAGCCCGCAATCGGCATGCGGTCGCCGGCCCCTACGGTGCCGATGACAGTTGTCGGCTCCTCAGCCGTATCGTCGGCCGTGGGCTCCGACGCCTTCGAGGGCGACGGTGGCTCGGACACCACGGGCGTTGTTGCGTCGGCTTGGGCACGCCGCTTGCTCATTTGCGATAGCGCGGCCAGTACGAGCGCGGCGGCGAAGCTGGCAACGATCGATACCCAGATCAGAGCCAGCTTGTCGCTGAAGATGCCGATCACCAACGTGATCGTTGCGACCAGCACCAGAAAGATTGTCAGCAGAAGCAACACAGAGCCTCACCATCCTCGACGGTAACGACCGGGCATCCTAAACCGAACAAGCCGCCCACACATGAATCCCCCGGTCAGCGGCGTCGGCGAAGCCGCGAACCAAAGCGCCCGTTGGCGTCTCGCTCCCTGGCAAACAGGTCGATCTCTTCGTGATCTGGCTCGGGAAAATCGTCCGCCCTGGGGCCAAGCGGCTCGTCATCGGTGACCGCCAAGCGGAGCTCGGCCAGGAATGCCTCCTCGGCTTGGTCGCCGGTCACCTCGGCGGTCTCGCGGAGGTCGACCGGCTCGGCCATGCTGGGCTCTGAGCCCTCGTCGGGGCCATGAGCGAGGCTGTGACCGTCGGTCGGGTCGGCCTCAACGAGACCAAGGGCCACCGCGGAGATCTCCTCGGTTGGGGGCTGCTGTGCGAGTCCAGGGCCGACGTCGGGCGCGGCCACCGTCGTCGGCACGTCGGCCTCCTGATTATCGGCGTCCGACTCCGCGAGCGTCGCATCCGACGACGGTGGAGCGATCAGGTCCGGGGGCGCAACTACCGAAAGGGCGCCGTCCTCGATCTGTCGTAGGGCACCAGCGAAGAACCCACCGAGTCGGGCTCGCTCGTCGGTGACAAAGCCCTCAAGGGCGGCCACGTCGGCCTGGAGCGCGTCTCGGCGCCACTCCAACTGCGTGAGCTCCTGACGAATCTCCAACTGGGACTGTTCGATCAGCGTGCGGCGAAGCGCCTCGTTGTCGTCGGTGAGCCGCTCGTGCTCTGATTTGGCGTCAGCCAGAATCGAGTCAGCCTCCTCCCGCGCCTCGCGCAGGGCGAGATCGGCGGTGCGCTGCGCGAGAATCAGCGTGCGTCTTAGCGACTCTTCGGTGTCGGCCACTTCGCTCAACCGGGTCTCGGCCTCGACGGCCCGAATCTCGGTGTCGCGAACGCGGTTCTGCAGCACCTCGATCGTCGTGACGACGCGCACCAGGAGCGCATCGACATCGTCTTGGTGGTAGCCCCGCATCTTCTCGCGGAACTCGGCCTCACGGATGTCCTGGGGCGACACTTCCATGGGCCAATGGTATCGGCGTCCACCCGCCGAACCGGGCATGGTCAGGTCAGCAGATGATTCCCTGGACGATGGTGATGCCGATGAAGATGAGAATCGGGGAGATATCGAGCATGCCCAGGCTGGGCACGACGTTGCGGACCGGTGCCATGACAGGTTCGGTTACCGAATAGAGAACGCCGTACACCGTGGCCAAGGGCGACCCAGGCGAGACCGGGAACCAACTCAACACAATCCGAGCAAACAGCGCGATCACATAGATCGAAAGCAACTGACTGATCAGGCAACCGATGTTCATCCGATGTCAGGAGCGGTACAGGCCGCGCTCTTGGAGCCGGCGCTTCTCGTCCTCGGAGACCTCGACGTTGTTCGGCGTCAACAGCAGCACTCGATCGGCCGCCTTCTCGATGGTGGCCCCGATGCCGTAGCTGAGCCCACTGGCGAAGTCGATGATACGGCGACCCAAGTCGCGGTCGACTCCCTGAAGGTTCACGATGACAGGTGTGCCAGCCTTGAGCCGGTCGCCAACCTCCTGCACGTCACTAAAGCTCCCCGGCGTGAGGGTGTAAACCTTGGCGCTCGCGGAGGGAGCAATCGGCCGCACGACCGAAGGCCGCGTGACGGTGATGCCGCTCGGCTGCTCAAACGGGACGGGTTGTGCCATCGTGCGCACGCCACCCACCGGCTCTTGTTCTTGGCCGGGGGCGCGCATCGGTCGCATGGGCCCGGCGGCAGACTGCGGCGAACTGGGCGAGTCGTAACTGCCGTAGTCGTCGTAGTCGTCGTCATCGACGAGACCCAGATAACTCATCATCCGGCGGAATGCGGACATCTCCGAGAGCCTACCCGGTCATTCGGCGGGGTCGGGGACGGTCGCCGAGGAGCGCTCGGCCGACGCGGATCATGGTTGCGCCCGCATCGACGGCTTGTTCTAGGTCGTCGCTCATGCCGATCGAAAACTCGGCCAAGCCGAGATCGCGGCCCACCGCGACCAGTCGATCGAACTGCCGGCGCGCCCCGGTCAGATCACCGTGGACGGCCACCCCCATCAGTCCCCGAACGGCCAGATCTTGCCGGCGAAGCGAATCCACCAACGCGGCCACTTCCCCCCACCCGACCCCGCCCCGCGGCGCGCCTCCGGTCAGGTTGACCTGAACCAACACCTTGGCCCCGGGCGACCTCGCCGCGATCGTCGCACCGGCTTCCTCGCGATCGACGCCGTGCCACCAGCCAACAATCGGCGCCAGCGCGGCGACCTTGTTCCGCTGAATCGATCCGATGAAATGCCAGGTGACCTCCGGGGCATCAGGCACCTTGCCGAGCATCTCTTGGGCGTAGTTCTCGCCAATGTCGGTCAGGCCGGCGTCGACGACAGCTCGAACGGTTGCGGCGGGAAAGCCCTTCGTCACGGCCACGAGGCGGACCTCGTCCGGATCACGGCCGGTACTGGCGATCCTCCCCCGGACCACCTCGATGCGGTCAGCCAGGCTCACGGGAGCCACATGACGAGAGCCTGTCGTTCCGGCTCTGCTCTCGCACGGTGCGAGAAGTATCCGTCACCGTCGCAAGCCGTGCACCGGTCGCTGGTCTCCACGAGGCGCACCCCGCCCAGGTCACAGGCCGAGGCGACCGCAGCCGGCACATCGAGTGCTGGGCGGCCATCGGCCGTGGCGGCCCGAACCGTCGGGCCGAGCCGCTCGGCCACGACCGCCAGATCGGCTTCGGAGAACTCGTAGCACTCAGCGTGGATGCATGGACCGAGCGCGGCGTCGATCGACGAGGCCCCGAGCGCCCGCATGGCGGATGCGGTGGCGTCGACGACGCCGGCAACCCGCCCGCGCCGCCCGGCGTGCGCCAAGCCAATGATCCCCTCCGGGCTCGCGAGGGCGACCGGCGCGC
>JBPCMH010000283.1:0-4190 GCA_051002495.1 Acidimicrobiales bacterium | reverse complement strand
GCCGCAACCCGAAAACGGCCCCCACACCGGCCCACGTGGCATCCGCCACGACCTCCGTTGGGACCCCTTTGGCCGCGGCCACGCCTGCCCCCACCTCGGCCACCCACGCCGGGCGATTGCGCTGGCCCCGGTGCGGCACGGGTGCCAGGTACGGGGCGTCGGTCTCCACCAGCAGCCGGTCAAGGGGACAAATGGCCGCCGCCTCCCTCACGTCGCCGGCGGTCTTGAAGGTGACGATCCCGCTGAAACTCAGCCATGCCCCGATATCCAACGCCCTCGCCGCCTCGCCGGGGCCCCCGGTGAAGCAGTGGAACACCGTCCGGGGCGGGACGCCCTCCGCGCTCAAGATGTCGAAGGTGTCATCCCACGCATCTCGAGTGTGGATCACCAGAGCAAGGTCGTGATCATGGGCCAGGTGAATCTGCTCGGCGAATGCGACCTTCTGAACATCGCGGGGCGAGTGCTCGTAGTGGTAGTCGAGGCCGCACTCCCCGATGGCCACCACCCTCGGCTCACCGACCAGGTGGGTAATGGTCGCAACCCCGGCTGAGGCCTCGTGCGGGTGCAACCCAACGGTGGCCCAGACATCGTCGTGCTCGGCTGCGGCAGCGATGGCATCGGCGGAGTGGCTGGCGTCCGTGCCGACGGTGATGAATCGCCCGACGCCAGCCGCTCTTGCCTCGGCGAGCACGCTGGCCACGTCTCCCATACCGTCGAATGGCAGGTGGCAGTGGCTGTCAGCCCACACCGTCGAGCACCTCCTCCAACATGCCGATCGCGTCAGCTTCCAGCCCGCCAGGCTGGCCGGTCCGACCCGAAGTGTTGGCCAGTAGCGCCACCGCGGCCCCGCCGGTTGGCGCCACATACAGCGCGGACGAAAACCCCCGGCCTCCACCGTTGTGCCACACACACGCACGACCGGACACCTCGGCGAGGAAGAAGCCGAGACCGACCGGAGCGCCGGCAACCACCGGGCGGGTGGCCAGCGCTATGACCTCCTCCGACACCACTCGACCCGTGCCGTTGGCACCCCCACCGATCACGGCCAAGGCCAATGCGGCCAGGTCGGGTGCGGTGGTGAACATGCCGCCCGCGCCGAGAAGGCTGGGCACCTCCGTGGCCGATGAAACCACTTCGTCGAAGGCCACATCGTGACCAACGGCGAATCGTTCGCCTGGAGGATCGGATCTGCGTAACTCGCTGCTGATCATTCCCAGCGGCTCGAACACGTTGCTCTGGATGTAGTCGTCGAATCGAACCCCGCTCAGATCCTCGACGAGCTGGGTGAGCACGCCATATCCGGCGTTGCTGTAAGCGATGTCGCCGGGCCGTTCCGGGAGGTCGATCACGGGGCCAAGCACGTCGACAGCACTCGTCGCCTGCGTTTGCCACAGAAGCTCAGAACCGGAACTCCCGAGACCCGAGCGATGCGAAAGCAGGTCTCGGACGGTGATTTGGCGACCAGGCCCCTCGAGCCGCATCGCTTTGAGGTGTTCGTTGACCGGGTCGTCAAGGTCGAACTGGTGCTGCTCCCAAAGTTGCAGCACGGCGATGGCTGTGACCAGCTTGGTGACCGAATAGGCCCGGAAGACGGTGCGAGCTTCGACCGGTCGGCGTTCTTCGGCCGATGCCCAGCCGCAGCTGGCGTGCCACGCCACCCGGCCACGTTGAACGACCGAGGCGGCGAGGCCGGTGATGGCCTTGGCGGTGACGATGTCCTCGAGTCGTCGGGTGAAGCGCTCAGCCAACGCCTCGTCAAGGCCGCCGGCGTGCACGGTGAGGGGCGGCGGCAACAGCTCCTCGAACGGGAGGCTTGATTGGTCAAGCTCCGGTCGGATCGTGAGCCCGATGATCCGGTGGGGAGCGGACCCGGCCACGACGAGCTCCAACCGAGCAAGCTCTCCGCCGGGGGCGCGGAGCCTCGATCGCAGGCTGTTCGGCGACGACGGATCGACCGAGACCAGCGTGGCCGCGCCCACGTCGGCGAAGACCTGTCTGATGTTCTCTGCCCCAACCGCGTCGAGGAACCCACCATCGAAGACCTCGGTGATGGCGGCATCATCGACCTCGGTGCCGAACATTTGCAGGATGGCGCCCAGCGCCAGACCCGCGGACGACGGCGGACAGACGGCTTTACTCATGGCCGCAGTCGGGGGAACAGCGGCTCGCCCTTCTCGACCGCCAATCCCCCTGGGTAGCCACCCCAAGCCGCCGCTTCGGGCAGCCGCTGATCAGACGGCGAACCGTCGAGCCCGAGTCGTCGCCAGAGCTCGTCACAGGAGGCTGGCATCGCCGGGTACGCCAACACCGCGACGATGCGCAGCACCTCAAGCGCATCGCCCATGACGCCGTCGACGCCGGGACCCGGATCAGCCTTCCAGGGTTCGTTGGCCTCCAAGAAAACGTTTGTCTCGCGGACGAGCCGCCAGGTCGCTTCGAGGGCTTCGCTTGGAGCGGGCTTCGCCCAAGCCGCCGCAGTGTCGGCGTAAGTGGTGGCGGCCATCGCGGCCAGCGGGCTGTCCGGGTTCGGCGCCGGGCCCACCCCTCCGCACTTCTTGCCGACAACGGTTGCCACCCGCGATGCGAGGTTCCCGAGCTGGTTGGCCAAATCGGTGTTGTACCGGCTGACCATTCCCTCGAAGGAGAAGTCGCCATCGGGGCCGAACGGGGTGTCCCGAAGGAAGTGGTAGCGAACTCCGTCGACCCCGAACGTCTCGATCAGGTCGCTCGGTGCGATCTGGTTGAGCTTGGTCTTCGACATTTTCTCCCCGCCAACGAGGAGCCAGCCATGAGCGGCAACGGCACGCGGCGGCTGCAGACCGGCGGCCATGAGCATGGCTGGCCAGTAGACGCCATGGAATCGGATGATGTCCTTACCCACGAGGTGGTAGTCGGCGGGCCACCACTTCTCGAAAGCCGCGTCGTCATCGCCGTATCCGGCGGCCGTGATGTAGTTGGGCAGCGCGTCGAACCAGACCCATGCGACATGGCCGTCGTCCCACGGCAGTCGCACACCCCAGTCGAAGGAGCTTCGGCTGATCGAGATGTCCTGGAGACCGCCTTTGATGAACCCCAGCACCTCGTTGCGCCTGGTGTCCGGATAGACGGCCTCGGGGTGCTCGGCGTACCAATCAAGCAGCCGTTGTTCGTATCGCGACAGCAGAAAGAAGTAGTTCTCCTCGCGAAGAACTTCCAATGGCCGCCCGTGGATGGGGCAGTTGCCGTCGGCGACTTCACCATCGGCGTAATACGCCTCGCACGGCACGCAGTACAGACCCTCGTAGGTGCGGAGCTCCACATCGCCGTTGTCGTAGACCGCTTGGAGGAAGCGCTGCGCGGCGCGGTGATGGCGCTCCTCGGTCGTTCTGATGAACGAATCGTTGGCGATGTTCAGCTCTGCCCACGCGTCGCGGAAGCGCTGGCTCACCCGATCGGCGAACTGGCGAGGGGGCTCGCCTGCGGCTTCCGCGGCCCGCAACATCTTCAGCCCGTGCTCATCGGTACCGGTCAGGTAGAAGACATCGTCGCCGTGGAGACGGCGCCACCGGCACATCGCGTCGCCGATGACGGTGGTGTAGGCGTGGCCGATGTGCGGCGCATCGTTGGCGTAATAGATGGGGGTCGTGACATAGAAGCGCGACATCGCGTCCTCACAGTAGGCAAACCTCGCGTCAGCGACCGTCGCCGTTTAGCCTGCGAGGCGTGAAGGACACGGGTGTGGCCCGGAAGGTCGACAACCTCGGTCGGATCGTGCTGCCCGCGGAGCTGCGCCGACTGCACGGCATCGAGGCGGGCGATGAGCTGGCTATAGCGGTCGATGGCGGCGCCATCATCCTGCGAAAGCTGGAGAACGCCTGCGTGTTCTGCGGCTCTGGCGACGACCTCAGCACCTACCGCAGCAAGCCGATCTGCACGTCGTGCCGAGCCGAGCTCGCCCCGGCCCTAGACACCACCGGTGCCGAATCAGACCAGCCCGCTGGGTCCGAGCCGGTGGGCGGTGGCATCGTGATCTCGCCGCCAGTCAGCGACGCTTTACCTCGTCCGCCAGCCGGACGCCGACCGCGTAGACCAGTCTCTTGGCGACGCCGAGTTCGGCGCTGACTGCCGCGACGGCGTCGCGGCGACTGTCACCGTCCTCGAGTCGGTACCGCAGCGCCGCCTCGATTGCCCCCTCGTCCGCAGGGCCCGCC
>JBPCMH010000282.1:0-4528 GCA_051002495.1 Acidimicrobiales bacterium | reverse complement strand
GGACGAGCCGCTGGTTGGTCAGCTCGATACCTTTGGTGCGAGGGATCATCGCGACGCTCCGATGGCCTCGATGGTGGCCGGATCCCCTAACGACGACAGGGCGCCCGTGTCGATATCAAGAGCGGTGGCGCGAATGGCCCGGCGCAACACCTTGGCGTTTCGGGTCTTCGGCAGAGCGTCGACGAAGCGCACCTGCTGGGGCTTGAACGACTTGCCCAAGTGCTCGGCAACGACGTCGCGCAGTTCCTCGCGCAGATCCTCCGACTCGTCCAGACCCTCGCCCAGGACGACAAATCCCCAGACCGCTTCGCCCTTGACTTCGTCGGGCATCCCCACCGCGGCGGCCTCAACCACAGCGTCGTGCGACACGAGGGCCGACTCCACTTCGGCCGGTCCGAGCCGCTTGCCGGCCACGTTGATCGTGTCGTCACTCCGGCCGTGCAGGTACCAGGCACCGTCGGCGTCGATGGAGGCCCAGTCTCCGTGTCGCCACACACCGTCATAGGTGCTCCAGTAGGTCTCGATATACCGGTCGGGATCTTTGTAGAGACCGCGGGTCATGCCCGGCCACGGTTTCGTGCACACCAACTCGCCCACCTCACCGCGGATCGGACGGCCGGCGTCGTCGAACACATCGACGGCCATGCCCAGGGACGGCCCGCCAAGCGACATGGGCTTGATTGGCTCAACCGGATGCGGCGACAAAAAGCACGCCCCTACCTCGGTTCCACCGGAAATGTTGATGACCGGGCAACGGCCACCGCCCACGACGTCGAAGTACCAGCGCCACGGGGCCTCGTTCCACGGTTCGCCGGTTGAGCCGAGCACGCGAAGCTTCGAAAGGTCGTGATTCCGGACGGGCGCGTCGCCGTACGGCATGAGTGCCCGGATCAGGGTCGGGCTGATGCCAAGAATCGTGACCCCGTGATCCGCGACGAACTGCCAGAGCCGGTCGGGGTTCGGATAGTCGGGTGCACCTTCGAAGATGGCGATGGTGGCGCCGTTGGCCAGGCCGCCGATGACCTCCCAAGGGCCCATGATCCAGCCCATGTCGGTGAACCAGAAGAGCGTGTCCTCAGCGGTGCAATCGAACTGGAACGCCACCTCCTCGGCCACCTTGATGGTAAAGCCACCGTGCACGGCAATGGTGCCTTTCGGCCGTCCGGTCGTGCCCGAGGTGTAGGCGATGAACATGGGGTGCTCGCTGTCGACCGGGACAGTTTCGAATGGCTCATCAGTCGGCCCGGGCCACGGATGCCCGCCGCCTTCGGTTCCCAAACGCTGCACGACGACGACGGTTTCGACGGTAGAGACCGTTGCCACGGCATCCGCCGCCACCTGGCGGAGGTCAACCGGTTTCCCGCGGCGCTGGAACCCGTCGGCGATGACGAGCGCCTTGGCCTCTGCGTCGGCCAGACGGGTGCGGACCGCGTCTGCTCCGTAGCCGGAGAACAGCGGCAGGAAGATGGCACCGACCTTCAAGATCCCGAGCAGCGTTGCCACCGTCTCGGGGATCATCGGCATCAGGATCCCGACCCGGTCGCCGTGACCGATCCCGCGCCGGCGAAGGAGGTGGGCCAGGCCGTCAGCCTGGGCGCGCAGCTCGCCGTAAGTCCAGGCGCGCACCTCGCCGTCCTCCCCTTCCCAGGTGATGGCGACGCGGTCGGGTGTGGTGGTGGCGTGTTGGTCGACGCACACCGCGGCGGCGTTCAGCGTGGCTCCACCGAACCACGTGGCCCACTCGATCCCGGCCGAGGTGTCGAGCACCGTGTCCCACCTGGTCGCGAACGGGATGCCGAGAAACTCAACGACCGCGGCCCAGAACCACTCCATGTCGTCGACAGATCGCCGGAGCAAGTCGTCGAACGAGTCGATGCCGTGGGCGGCCATGAACCTGCCCACGTTGGTGGATGCCGAGTCCTCCGGGAACCACGCTGGCTCTGCTGTTGCGGTCATCGCTCGAGCACCTCTTCGAGCGCGGCGAGCAGCAGCCGCACGTTTCTGGGCCGTGCCGTGTGGCCCATGCACCCGATGCGCCACATCTTGCCGGCGAACTCGCCGAGGCCTCCGCCGATCTCGATGCCATAGCGGCCGAGCAACTGCTTGCGAACGTCAGCTTCGTCGATTCCCTCGGGAGTCCACACCGAGGTCAGCTGCGGAAGGCGGTAGCCATCAGCAGCGAATAACTCGAAACCGAGCTTGGTGACGCCGTCCCGCAGCATCGCCCCGCACTCCTCGTGGCGGGCGATCGCCGCATCGAGGCCTTCGTCGAGCAGCACGCCGAGCCCGGCGTGCAAGCTCATGATCATCGAGATGGGCGCAGTGTGGTGGTACTTGCGGGCACCCTGGACCGCGGCGTAGTCGGCGATCATGCCGAGGTCGAGGTACCACGACTGCGGCTTCGCCACCCGACGCTCCCGAGCCCGCTCGCTCATGGTTAGAGGTGCCAGCCCGGGGGCGACGCCGAGACACTTCTGGGTACCGCTGTAGGCGATGTCGACACCCCAGCCGTCGAGGTCGAGCGAGATGCCTCCGAGGGATGTAACGGCGTCGACCAGGAGCAAGGCGTCGCCTTTGCCCGCCCCGATCGGAGCGATGTCGTTGCGCACGCCGGTCGAGGTCTCAGCATGCACGACGGCGATCACCTTGGGGGCTGGGTGCGCGGCGAGCACCTCGGCCGGGTCAAGCGGCTGGCCCCACGGCGTATCGACTCGAACGACCTCGGCGCCACAGCGGGCGGCAACATCACACATGCGCTCGCCGAATACACCGTTCACGCCAACAACGACCACATCGCCCTGCTCAACCGTGTTGACGAAGCAGGCCTCCATGCCCGCAGAACCCGTCCCCGAGATGGGCAGCGTCAACTGGTTGCCAGTAGCGAAGACGGTTCGGAGCCGCTCGCACGTCTCGTCGAGGATTGAGATGAACTCCGGGTCGAGGTGGCCGAGCATGGGCCGGCCCAGCGCGGCGACCGCCTCCGGATACGGGTTGCAGGGCCCCGGCCCCATGAGGATGCGGTCGGTCAGCGGCACGATCGGCATCCTACCGAGGTCACGCCCCGCCCCCGCGCGTGCAAGCGCTGGGCGGATCGGCAATGCTCGGGGCTGTGAACCGCATCGAGATCGAGATCAAGCTCAATCGTGACCGCTCCTGGCTGTTGGAGACGTTGTCGAAGATGAGCGAGGAAGACATGCAGGCACCGCGAACGCAGAGCGAGCACGACCCCAAGAAGTACTGGTCGTATGCCGACCATTTCGTACACACCACGCTCATCGAGCGCAACTGGAACCAGATGTTCCGCCGCCACCTCGACGGCAAGAAGGGCATGACCCTCGGCTCCAATCCCGACGGCAGCCGGCAGAGCACCGAGGAGATCATGGCCGGTATCCACCGGTGGACCGAGGAATGGGCCGACGAGAACCGGGGCAAGCCGTTCGACGAGTTGGTCCGCATCGGGCTCGAGGTGCGGTCCGAGACACTGGCCTATCTGGCTTCGCTCACTCAGGAGCAGCTCGACTCCAAGATCCCCGGGGCGCCGTGGGCCGACGGCACCGTCGGCGGCATCATGGCGGCCAACGCCGAACACGGTCGCATGCACTACGGCTACGCCGAGGCTGGCGAGACCGCTCCAGCTACCTGAGGGACCACGACGAAACTACTTGCGCAGTCAGATCGCCTGGACCTGGGGTGAAGACACAGAAATCAGGCAAGTAGTTTCGTCGCGGCCCCTGAGCAGTTCAGGGGTGGAGCGTGACCTTGATCGCGCCTGCGGCGCGGTCCATACCCACCTCGATCGCTGTGCGGAAGTCATCCAGCGGGAAGCGATGAGTGATCAGTAGATCGGCCGGAAAACCGCCAGCCGCCATGATCGCCAAGGCCCGGTCGATGGAGTGGGCATCCGGCCCTCCCCCTGGCCCGGGATCGTGGGCGTGGCAGAACGAGCCGACCAACGACACCTCCTTGAAGAACACCGGCGTGAGGTCGACCTCGCCGACACCCGCCGCGCCGAGCAACACCACCGTTCCCCGCGAGTCGACGCACCGCAGCGCCTCGGTGACGGTGCCCGACGCGCCGACGGCCTCGACCACGCACGGGAAGCCCGCTTCCAAGATCACACCGCCGGGCGTGCGACGAGCCTTGGTGCCGCTGAGCGCGGCCAACTCCTCGAAGTGTGAGCCATCCTCGGTCGGCACCACAGTGTGGTGAGCCCCGAGCGCCTTTGCCGCAGCTACCTGGTGCGGGTACTTGGCGATGCCGGTGATGGCCGCCGACGGGAACAGCGCCTTGATCGTGGCCACCGCTCCCAGCCCGATGATCCCCGCGCCGATGATGAGCACGGGGTCGCCGTCGGTCGGAGGCTGGCGCAGGATCCCATGGATGGCAATGGACAACGGCTCGTGCAGGCTGGCCCAGTCACCGCCGACGCCGTCGGGCAGCGGGTGCAGCATGGAGGCGTGGGGCAAAAAACCATCAGCCCCCCCCCTCCCCAAACCCTCGATGAAGACACACCACACACCCAGCATTG
>JBPCMH010000281.1:0-2931 GCA_051002495.1 Acidimicrobiales bacterium | reverse complement strand
GCGTCGATCTCGCCCACCTGAAAGGTGAGCAGGTCGATCTCGCGGAGCCGCTCGCGGTGGTCGCCGCCGAGCGCATTGAGCGCCTCGGCAATGCGAGCCATCTCCGCCTTCGCGGCGAGGTACCGGCCGGTGTCGATCGCACCGAACGCGTCGAGCGCGGCCCGCTGAACGCGGGCCTGCAGCAGGCTCTGATGGGCGTGTTGTCCGTGCAGATCGACCAGATTGGCACCCAGCTCAGAGAGGGCGGACACCGTCGCCATCCGACCGTCGACATAGGCACGCGACCTCCCCCCACCGGCGGGGATGACCCGGGCCAGCACCACTTCGGCACCATCGCCATCCAGGAACCGCCCCTCGACAAACGCTTCGTCGGCGCCAGGGCGGACCATCGTGGCGTCGGCTCGCCCTCCGACCAGCAGGTCGATGGCGCCAACCAGCAACGTTTTGCCCGCTCCCGTCTCGCCGGTCAACGCGGTCATGCCGTCGCCCAGGATGAGATGGAGGTCGTCAATGACGCCAAGGTCGCGGACGTGGAGCTCGGTCAGCATCAGCGGTCGGTGAGCCCAAACTTCTGCTTGACGATTCGGTGGAAGTTCCGCGGCCCGAACGTCACCAGCTTGGCATCGCGGGGGCCGGCTTTGCACGTGACTCGCTCCCCCGCGCCAAGCTCGCACACTTCACGACCGTCGACGAGCAGCGTGGCCGATCTGCCGTCGAGGATCTCGACGGCAACCTCTTCGTCTCCCTCAAGCACGAGGCTGAAGTCGAAGAGCTGATGGGGCGATACCGGAGTCATGATGAGGGCGCGGAGCGTAGGAGATGCGATGGGTCCCCGAACCGAAAGGTTGTAGGCCGTTGAGCCAGTCGGGGTCGCGACGATCAGCCCATCGGCCGCGTAGGTCACGAACGGCTCTCCGCCGACGGTTACCGCCATTCGGACGGTGTGACCGGGCTGGGTCTTCTCTACCCAGGCCTCGTTGAGCGCCAGAGCCGGAGGCTGGTTTCCTACCGCCACCGCCAGAGTCATGCGCTCCTCGATGCTGTGATCGCCGTCGAAGAACCGCTTGAGCGAGCCGAGAAGTGCGTCAGGCTCGCACTCCGTGAGGTAGCCGAGATGCCCAACGTTGACGCCAAGAACCGGCGTTCCCCCAGCCGTCACCAAGTCGACGGCCCGCAACATCGTTCCATCCCCACCCAGGCTCACAGCCAGGTCGATCGAGTCATCGAACTTGGCTTCGGGGAGCGCCCACTCCTCAAGCCCGCACGCATCGGCATCGCCGGTGGGCACGATGGGCTCATGGCCGTGCTCGGTCAACCACCCGATCGCCTCACGAGCGAGGTTGGTTGCCTGAGCGCGGCCCTGATGCGGGACAATCGCCACCCGAGCCACGTCAGCCCTCGGTCCTGCCAGCCGCTTCGGCGACGACCTCGTCAAGCTTGCTGTCGGCTACCGGCACCAAGTCGGGACGCGCACCGGCCGAAACGTGCACCAGGAACTCGACGTTGCCTTCTGCGCCGCGGATGGGAGAGACCATGGCATCCATCATCGTCGCTGGGACTCCTTGGAGTGCGGAACGCACCTCACCCAGCACCCGGCGCCACACCTCGGGGTTCCGTACGACCCCCTTGCCCGCGCTGGCTTCGGCTCGGCCGGCCTCGAATTGAGGCTTGACCAGGAGGATCCCGACTGCCGTTGGCAGCGCCAAGTCGCCGAAAAGGCGACCAACGACGGCCCGCAACGAGATGAACGACAGATCGGCCACCACAAACGGGAACGGACGGCCGCCGATATCACCGAGCGAAGCCGTTCTGATGTTCGTTCGCTCAAACACCTCAACCCTGGCGTCAGCGCGGATACGGCTGTCGAGCTGACCGTGGCCAACGTCGACGGCCACCACCTCGGATGCTCCGGCCTGCAGCAGGCAGTCGGTGAAGCCGCCAGTCGACGCACCGGCATCGAGGCACCGGAGCCCCGCGGGCGAGATGGGGAACGCGTCGAGCGCGGCCTTCAGTTTCTCGCCGCCGCGGCTGACGTACGGCGGCGGCGGGCCGATCACTACGACCGGCTCGGCCGCCGCGACCTGACGCGATGCTTTGTCGGCTGGGGCGCCACCGACCAGCACCCGTCCCGCGTCGATCAACTCCAGCGCTTGATGCCGGCTGCGGGCGAGGCCTCGCCGCACAAGCTCGGCGTCGAGGCGGCGTCGCGTGGTCAGGCCTTCTTCGCCGTCGACTTCTTGGCCGCGGACTTCTTGGCCGTCGACTTCTTGGCCGTCGACTTCTTGGCCGCGGTCTTCTTCGCCGTCGACTTCTTCGCCGTCGACTTCTTCGCCGCGGTGTTCTTGGCCGTCGACTTCTTGGCCGTCGACTTCTTCGCCGCGGACTTCTTCGCCGCGGTCTTCTTGGCCGTCGACTTCTTCGCCGTGCCGGCCAACGCCCGCTTGGCCAGGTCGTCCAGACCAACGGCCTTCAACTGACGAGCAACCTCCTTGCGCACCAGAGCAACGACTTCCTCGGTGTTCTTCCGGCTGTGCTCGAGCAGGTCCTCGACGGCGGCCCCGGCTTCCTTGCGCCGGACCTCGCCCACCTTCACCAGGTCCTTCACGATGTCTTCGGCCCGGTCGCGGGTCATTTGGGTGAACGCCATACCTGCATCGAGGTAGCGCTTGATGTTGTCAGACTGTGCCATGGCCGAGACGATACACGCGCGACCAATGCGCTTGCAATAGTTTGCATAACGGCAGCCCGGGGTAGAGGCCGCACCTTTGGGCTTTGTCGTACGAAACAAGCGAGGTTGCTGAGCAGGGGCCGCGGCTGGAGGGGGGTCGTCGGTAAGGTCGGCCGGTGCTTCCCCTGAAGGACGACAACCCCACCCGGCGGACCCCGGTCGTGACGGTGGTGCTCATCCTGGCCTGCGTCGGCGTGTGGTTT
>JBPCMH010000280.1:0-4409 GCA_051002495.1 Acidimicrobiales bacterium | reverse complement strand
GCATTGACTCCCTCCGCGCCGACCGGTTTCTCGCGCTCACCAGACGCGACGCGCTCGACAAGGTTCTCGAGGGCATTACCGCGGCCACCAGCGCTGGCTTCGAGTCGGTCAAGATCAACGTGGTGATGATCCGGGGCGTCAACGACGACGAGGCAGTCGACTTCGCCCGCTTCGGGCGGGAGGTTGGCGTCCAACCGCGCTTCATCGAGTTCATGCCGCTCGACGCGGATCACGGATGGAGTCGTGACCAGGTGGTGCCGGCGACGGAGACCGTTGCGGCCATCGCGGCCGCGTTTCCCGTGGAGGCGGTCACCCACGGCCCCGAGCCGGCGCAGCGGTACCGGTATCTCGACGGTGGGGGAGAGTTCGGCGTCATTCCATCGGTGACCCAGCCCTTCTGTGAAAGCTGCGACCGGGTTCGCATCACCGCCGAGGGAATGTTCCGCAACT
The DNA here is from genome assembly GCA_051002495.1 of Acidimicrobiales bacterium. Classification (GTDB taxonomy): domain Bacteria; phylum Actinomycetota; class Acidimicrobiia; order Acidimicrobiales; family CADCTF01; genus JBPCMH01. The sequence goes on along the minus strand of JBPCMH010000280.1, from coordinate 3,959 downwards.
GCTTGTTTGCCGTGCGCGAGACCGACCTGCGCGAGGTCATGCGGCAGGGCGGGACCGACGACGACTTGGCTTCGGCCATTGAGGCTGAGGTCGGCCGAAAGTGGGCCGGACATTCGATCGGGCAGGTCACGTTCATCCGTCCGGACCGGAGCATGAGCCAGATCGGCGGCTGAGCGGCTCTTAGCCGACGGCATCTAGACTCCCTGCATGGCCGAACGGGGCTTCACCCATCTTGACCCTCTGGGCCGGGCGCGCATGGTCGACGTCACGCCCAAAGAGCCGACGCATCGCCGAGCGATCGCCCGAGGCAAGGTCTTCATGAGTCCGGAGACCACGGCCATGGTGGCCACCAACGCCGTGACCAAGGGAGACGTGCTCGCGGTGGCGCGCATCGCTGGCATCCAGGCAGCAAAGCGCACTCCTGACCTGATCCCGCTGTGCCACCAGTTGGTGATCGGTTCGGTCTACGTCAACTTCAGCCTTGGCGATGACTATGTCGAGGTCGAGAGCCAGGTCGAGACCGTCGAGCGGACCGGCGTGGAGATGGAAGCCCTGATGGCTTGCTCGGTCGCCGCGCTCACCATCTACGACATGTGCAAGAGCAGCGATCGATGCATGACCATCGGGGAGGTCGCGCTGTGGGAGAAGACCGGCGGGCGGAACGGAACCTGGCGCCGCCCGACCGAAGAGGGCGACCTCACGACAAGTTTCTGATCAACGCAGGCAACTTTCGCGTGTCAAAGTCGCTTGCAACTGTTGACCTAACCGCTTGCTATGGCTAGCATGGACTGGCAATCGACATCATTTCGTAATAAGAAGTTTGCCGGTCCACGGGTGGCGAAACCCACCGTGGTCCGCCACAACCGCGACGTTTGGCGTTACGGTTCTGAGAAGGAAAGCAGGTCGAGGGGTTTTGGGCGTGGTGCTACTGCTGCTTGGTGCGATCTGGGCGGCCTTTCTCCTTCCTCCCATCTTGCGGGCACGGACGGAGCACAGGCCGCATGGTTCGATTGTCGACTTCCGTCGACAGTTGCACGTGCTCGGTCGCACGACCCCAGGAGCCACCACATCCCCTCTCGGGCTGCGGCCCGCGCAACCGGCTAGTCGGCCGATGCTGGGCCTCAACGCTCCAGCCGCCCACTACGCCCCAGTGCCCCAGCGCCGTTCGTCGGCGACCAAACGGCGTCGTGACGTGTTCTTCGGCTTGCTCGGCGTGATGGCCGGGTCGCTGCTGCTCGGGCTCATCCCGCCGTTCCGGTTTCTGTTTGTGGTGCACGTCGTCGCCGACCTCGCCTTCGCGGGATACATCGGGGCGCTTGTCTATCTGCGCAACATCGCCGCCGAGCGGGATATGAAGGTCAGGTTCCTGCCTGAGCCGGCATCAGTCGAGCCGGCACTGGCCTTGCACAGCTCGGCCAACTGAGCCAGCCAGCGAGATGGACGACGCGTGCAGCGATCTCGCGCTGACCTCGTGCAGACCCGGGTTCTTCGTGCCCTTGAAGGCGATCCAGACCCCCGCTGACGGCGGCTATTCTCGCGCCCCCGCGGGGGTGTAGCTCAGTTGGTAGAGCGCAGCGTTCGCAATGCTGAGGCCGTGGGTTCGATTCCCATCACCTCCACTCGCCGGGCAGTTCGTCTACTCGGCTTCCAAGCAACCGGCCCCGGGCCACCACCAGCAGATTCGATTCCCGTTCGGCGTCGGTGTTTGGCCTCGATGTTTGGCCTAGGTGAACAGGGGTATGTGGCCGTGGTCCGAGTGATCGGCGTTCGCGTGGGCAAAAACCCCTCGCGTGCCGTGACTGAGCGGGAGGTACGTGCTTGACTGGCTTGACTTTGGCGAGCGCTGACATGGATCGCAAAACGTTGCATCAGCTGTACTACGACACACGCGACGACCAAGTCCGTGATCAGTTGATCTCCGAATACGAGGGTCTCGCCCGCCGGCTGGCCTCTCGCTTCAGCAAGCGCGTTGACGACATGGACGACCTGGTGCAGGTTGCGTTGGTCGGGCTGCTCAAGGCCCTAGAGCGGTTTGACCCCAAGCGGGGCGTGCAGTTCACAACGTTCGCATGGGCCACCGTGGAAGGCGAGCTAAAGCGTCACCTCCGCGACCGGTCCTGGGGAGTGCGGGTGCCCCGGCGACTGCAGGAGTCCTATCTCCGGACGAGCGCCGCCGTCGAAGAGTTGACCCATGCCCTCGGCCGATCGCCGACGGTGGCCGAACTGGCCGAGCACACCGGCGACGACGAAGACACGCTCGTGCAGGCGCTGGAGGTTCGAGCTGCCGCGTCGCTCACCTCCCTTGATGCACCCGTCCGTGACGAAAGCGGCTGGATTGACCGGTTGGGCTCGGTCGACGGGGGCTTTGAGGACTTTGACGACCTCACCGCCCTCGGCGACTTGCTGGCCCGCTTGCCCGATCGCGAGCGCACGATTGTGCGACTTCGGTTCGGCGAGGAGATGAAGCAGTCCGAGATCGGCGCCGTGCTCGGACTGTCCCAGATGCAGATCTCGCGCATCCTGGCTCGGGTGATGGACCAACTCCGATCCTGGAGCGCGGACCACACCACCCTGACCAACTGAGGGGATGATCCCCGTTCACGGATCGCTGCCTTAACGTGTCTCGGGTGCTGGGATGGTGGGCATGAACCTTCTTGACGGATTCCTGGTGCTGGTGCTGGCCTCGACAATGATCGGGGCCTGGCGGCTCGGCCTGATCGCCCGGCTTGCATCGTGGCTGGGCATCGGCCTCGGGTTTTTCATCGCGCTGCGCGTCGCGCCGTCTGCGGTCCGAACCCTTGGCACGAATGACCCGATGACCCGGGTGTTCATCACCGCCCTGATGTTCATCGGGTTGGCTGGTGTTGGTGCCGTGGTGGGCGAGGTGGTGGGGCTGACGGTCCGCAAGGCGCTGCCGCTGGGCGGCTTTCGGACCCTTGATCGAGTTGGTGGCGCAGCGTTTGGTGCACTCATCGCGATGATCGGCTTCTGGCTGATGCTGCCCGTGCTCGCCGAGGTGCCCGGCAGCGTGGCGCGCCAAGTCCGAACCTCCACCCTGGCCGCGACCATCTACCGGGTTGCACCCGATCCGCCGGACGCACTCCAGACCTTACGCGGCCTCGTCTCCACCAGCGGCTTCCCGCAGGTCTTCGCAGACCTGCGGGAGGCGCCGGACACCGGTCCACCCCCCGCGGCGGCAGGGATGGACCAAGCGGTCGTCGCTCGCGTCGCGGCGTCCACGGTCCGGGTCACTGGGCGGGGCTGTGGCGGGCTCCAGGAGGGCAGCGGGTTCACGCCGCGCGCCGACCTCGTGGTCACCAACGCTCATGTGGTCGCTGGCACGAGCAACATCACCGTGCTGCGCCCCGACGGCCAGGAGTTAGCCGCGACACCGGTGCTGTTCGACCCCAACCGCGACCTGGCCTTGCTCCGTGTGCCCGGCTTGAGCCAGCAACCGCTCCCCGTGGCAGACGGCAAGATCGGTGATGTCGGCGCGGTGTTCGGCCATCCGGGCGGGCAGACCCAGCTCGAGGTGTCGCCGGCCCGTGTCACTGACGAGCGCGAAGCCCGCGGTCGAGACATCTACGGGCGCAACACCACGTTGCGGTACTTGTTCTTCCTGGCCTCGCGCCTCGCTCCGGGTGATTCAGGCGGGGCCCTCGTGAACAACAGCGGCGACGTCATCGGCGTGGCGTTCGCCATCTCGCCCGATCGGGCTGCCACCGCCTATGCCCTCACCCACGTGGAACTGCGAGCGGTGCTGGGCCAGGCCACCAGCGGGGCTGTTGGCACCGGCGGTTGCACCCGCTGATCTCGCTTCGACCGGGCTTTGTCACGCGACTGTCACGTGCCCGCTGGGCAATTTTGGTTTGCGCGCGGCAGACTGGTGGTGATGGCGTCTGGCCCGCCTCGACGCAGGGCTGAGCTTGACGCCGACGTCGCCGCTGGCGGCCCTCCGG
>JBPCMH010000279.1:0-10499 GCA_051002495.1 Acidimicrobiales bacterium | reverse complement strand
ATGCGACTCGGACGAGACTCGTTTTACGAAGTGTGGGACAAATCAGCCGCCGAGGCCCTGGCGTACCTGCACCCGATGCTCACGCTGACAACGCTCACTGAGGATGCCCAGGAGGGCATCGCGGCCTTCGCAGAGAAGCGCGACCCGAGATGGACCGGCCGATGAAGGTCCGCGTCGGTTTCGGGCTCGGAACAGCGGGCTCGCGGGGCGGCATCGAGCGGTTCGAGAGCCTCGTCGATGGTCTTGAGCGACACGGGTTCGACTCGTTGTGGCTGTCCGAGCGGATCACCGGGGGAGCGGTAGATCCGCTGATGGGTTTGGCCGTGGCGGCGGGGCGTACCACCCGGCTGAAGCTCGGCACCAGCGTGCTCGTCGTCCCCGGCCGCAACCCGGCCGTTCTGGCTAAGGAGCTGGCCAGCCTCGACCACCTGTCACGGGGCCGTCTGCTTCCCGCCGTCGGGCTGGGCGTCCGCGACGAGGGAGAGCAGCAGGCATTCGGAGTCAACCGCAAGGAGCGGGGCGCGTGGTTTGATGAAGTCGTGCCGCTGCTCCGTCGGTTCTGGACCGGGGAACCGGTGGAGCACCACGGGCCCCGCTTCGATTACTCCGGCATCACCGTGCGACCGACGCCGGTGCAGCAGCCGCTGGAGATGTGGCTGGGAGGCGCGGCGCCGAGCGAGCTCCGACGGGTCGGCCGACTCGGTGACGGTTGGCTTCCGAGTTTCACGACAGCGGCGGCCGCGGCTGAGGGTCGCGTTGTCGTCGAGCAGGCGGCCGCCGAAGCTGATCGGTCGATCGACCCCGAGCACTGGGGTGCGCTCGTCGTCTACCACGACGGGCCGCTTCCGGATCGTCTCAAAGCCCTGCTTGCGGCGCGCCGGCCCGACCACGACCCGGCCGATGTTGTCCCCTCGACGCACGCCGAGTTGCGGGTGCACCTGCAGCGCTTCGTCGACGTGGGCTTCTCAAAGTTTGTGTTGATCGCCGCGGCCGAACCGGACGACTGGGATGCCGAGCTGTCCGCGCTGGCCGAAGAAGTGCTCTCGATGCAGGTGTGAGCGTGGTCCCTCAGAGTCGACCGGACAGGTCGTCGAGCGCCGCCTTGAGTGCAGCCTGTTCCTTCGGGTCGTGACAGCCCTTCAAGAGGCGACGGAGTTCGTGCGGCCAGTCGTAGAGAGGTACGCCGCTCGCGATGTCGCGTTCGAGGAGGCGTTGCTGTAGCTCGACCTCGGTGTAACGGCACGCCACGAGTGGGAGCCGTTCGGCTTTGGCCGTCGGGTAGTCGGTCCCGCCGACCAAATCGTGGGGGTCGCACTTGAACAGCCCAGCCAGCAGCGTGACCGTGCGCTCTCCTGGCACGTTCACGCCCCCTTCAAGGTGCGATACCGCCACCCGGCTGATGGCCAAACGGTCGGCCAACTCCTGCTGAGTCCAGCCCAGGTCAGACCGCTGTCGGGCGATGCGTCTGCCCAGCCGTTCGACTTCCACAAGTTTCAGTCTGCCTGCAAAGCCAGTTGGCAGACAGTCGGACCCCGCTCGGCCAGACTGCGGTCATGACCAAGCGCGCTCTCATCACCGGCCTCACCGGCCAGGACGGTTCCTATCTCGCCGAGTTCCTCCTCGAACAGGGCTACGAGGTCGTCGGGATGGTTCGGCGATCGAGCACGGTGAACTTCGAGCGGATCGCCCACATCCAAGACGACGTGCGGATCGTGGCCGGCGACCTCCTCGACGAGGTCTCGATGATCAACGTGCTGCGCACCCATCGGCCGAGCGAGGTGTACAACCTGGCGGCCCAGTCGTTCGTACAAACGTCGTGGGAGCAGCCGGTGCTGACCGGCGAGGCCACGGCATTGGGCGTGACCCGGATGCTCGACGCCATCCGCATCGTTGATCCCGAGATCCGCTTCTACCAGGCCTCGTCGAGTGAGATGTTCGGCAAGGTGCAAGAAGTGCCGCAGGTCGAGACCACTCCGTTCTACCCTCGCAGTCCCTATGGCGTGGCCAAGGTCTACGGCCATTGGATCACCGTGAACTACCGCGCGAGCTACGGCCTGCACGCGTCGTCGGGCATGCTCTTCAATCACGAGTCGCCGCGCCGCGGGTTGGAGTTCGTGACTCGGAAGATCACCTACAACGTGGCGAAGATCAAGCACGGCCTCGCCGACACGCTCCCGCTGGGAACCCTCGATGCGCAGCGCGACTGGGGCTTTGCCGGTGACTATGTCCGCGGGATGTGGATGATGTTGCAGCAGGATCAGCCGGCCGACTTCGTCGTCGCCACCGGCGAGACCCACTCCGTGCGCGAGTTCTGCGAAGTGGCGTTCTCGCGGGCCGGGCTGAACTGGGAGGATCACGTCACGCAGGACGAGCGGTTTATGCGGCCCGCCGAAGTCGATCTGCTCGTGGGCGACCCGGCCAAGGCCAAGAAGGTCCTGGGCTGGGAGCCCGAGGTCGACTTCCGTGGCTTGGTGGAAATGATGGCCGACGCCGATCTCGAGCTCGTTGGTCGTCTGAAGTCGCAAGGGTCGATCTGAGCCCGGGGTCGGGCCGCCATGACCGTTCATCACGAGCTTCACGACGGCGTCAGCCAGATCACCCTTGATCGCCCCGAACGGCGAAACGCGCTCGACCACACCACCTGCGCCGCCCTGACGAGCGCGGTTGCGGCCGCGCTCGACGGTGGGGCGCGGGCGATCGTGCTGGCCGGAACGGGCCGCCACTTCTGCGCCGGAGCCGACCTAACCGGCGTCGAGGACCGGTCGTTCGCCGGTCATCTGCGGCAAGCCCTTGATGCGCTCGCCAATGCCCCAGTGGCAACGATTGCCGCCGTCCAGGGCGCGGCGCTTGGTGCTGGCACCCAGCTGGCGGTGGCCTGCGACCTGCGGGTGGTTGCCTCCGATGCACGGTTCGGCATCCCGGCCGCGAAACTGGGCCTCATGGTCGATCACTGGACGGTGCAGCGTGTGGCGCTGGCGGCCGGCTTCGGTCCGGCTCGGGCGATGCTGCTGGCCGCGGAGGAAATTGATGCCGCCGCCGCCCTTTCAAGCGGCTTTGCCCAGCGCTCCGGCGACCTAGCTTCTGCCCTTGACTGGGCGACCGACATCGCCCGTCTGGCACCCCTCACCATCGCGGGTCACAAGCTGGCGCTGAACCGGCTCGAACAGCACCTCGATGATGCCGACGTCCGGTCGGCCTTCGACATGGCCTGGGCCAGTGAGGACCTGCGCGAAGGGATGACCGCGTTCCAGGAGAAACGCCGACCGGAGTTCCGTGGTCGGTAAAATTCTTCTCGCCTTCGGAGGCGGGATGCTTTCGTTCCTTTCGCCTTGCGTGTTGCCACTGGTGCCCGGCTATTTGTCGATGATGTCGGGCGTCGGCTCGAGCCAGCTCGCCGTGGCCACCCGGACCGACACGCGGAAGCTGCTGCGGGCAACGTTGCTCTTTGTCGCCGGATTCACCCTCGTCTTCACCGCATTGGGGGCAGGCGCCAGCGCCGTTGGCGGTCTGCTGCTCGAACACCAACGCGGGCTGAACCAGATCGCGGGCGGGCTGATTGTGCTGATGGGGCTGTTCATCGCCGGGGTGGTGCACCTCCCCGGGCTGATGCGCGAGCGCCGGTTCGCTGTCCTCCCTGACTCGCTCGGGGTGTTTGGTCCGCCAGTGATGGGCATGGCCTTCGCATTCGGATGGACACCGTGCATTGGCCCCATCCTGGCCACGGTGCTCTCGACCGCAGCGACGGAGGCAACCTTGCTAAACGGCGTGGTGTTGCTCGTCGCCTATTCGCTCGGGCTCGGGGTTCCCTTCGTCATCGCCGGTGTGGCTTTTGGACGGCTTGCCGGCGTCTTTGGCTGGGTCAAGCGCCACTACACCATCATCAACCTGGTGGCCGGCTTGATGCTGGCCGCATTCGGCGTCGTGATGCTGACCAACAACGTCGGTGAGGTGTCGAGCTTCATCCAGCGGTGGCTTGATCGCCTTGGTCTCGACTTCCTCACCAACATCTAGCGCTGGACGTGCCGCTGTTCTTCAGTGCCGGCCGATCACCTAGGAGAGGCGACGGGTTTGACGACGTTCCGCCCTTGATCATCAGCTGGTCGAGCTTGTCGGCGTCCATCGGATGGGCGAAGTAGAAGCCCTGGCAGTAGTCAGCACCGAGCGCTGAGATCTCGTGGAGCTGCCCGGCCGTCTCCACTCCTTCGACGACGACCGCCAATTCGAGCATGTGGGCCAGTTCGGTGGTCTTTTCGACGATGGCGTGGGTGATGGGGTCTCGGCACAGCTTGGCGGTGAAGGCTTGGTCGATCTTGATCGCGTCGACGGGGAACTGGTTCAGGTAGCTGAGCGACGAGTAACCCGTCCCGAAGTCGTCGAGAGCCAAGAGGACTCCGAGTGTCTTGAGATCGTCGAGCACGATGAGGGCCCTGACGCTGTCATTGATGAAGACACTCTCGCTGATCTCGAGGGTGATGGTCTCTGGCGGCGTGTCGGTGCGGTCGAGGACGTCGGCGACTGTGGAGACGAACTCTTGGGCCATGAGCTGATAAGGGGACACGTTGACTGCCATCCCGAAGTTCGGCGCCCCGTCGCCGGCCCAGCGATGCCGGTCGGCGCACGCCTGTTCGAGCATCCACCGGCCGATCTCGGTCATGAAGCCGGCCTGCTCGGCCAGTGGCATGGCGATGGCGGGGGCTATTGACCCTTGGGTCGGGTGCTCCCATCGCAGGAGCGCTTCGACGCCGACGACGCGTCCGTCGTCGGTGCGCACGATCGGCTGGTATTCGGCCCGCAACTCTCCTCGGGGCACCGCGAGGCGCAGGTCGCGCCGCAGGCTGGCTCGATCGTCTTGGAGTCGGCGCTCGCGCAGGTCGATGAGCTGGTGTTGGCCGCCTCCCTTGCGCTTGGCCTGATACATGGCAACGTCGGCGTCTTCGAGGAGCTGTTCCGGACTCTGTTCGCCGTCGCCAGCGAACGCGATGCCCACACTGGCTGAGATCTCCAGTTCGATGCCGGACAGGTCGAATGGCAAGGTGAAGGCGTCGGCGACACGCGTCGCGATCGCCTCGGCCTCGCCGTGGTCATCGAGGTCCTCGCACAGGATGACGAACTCGTCGCCCGACACCCGGGCCAACGTGTCGCTTGGTCGTAGCCGCGTCGTGATCCGTTCGGCCACCGCAACTAGCAACGCGTCACCGGCGCGATGTCCGTGGAGGTCGTTGACAGTCTTGAAGTCGTCGAGGTCCGCGAACATCACGGCGATGACCCGCCGGGACCGGTTCCTTCGCCGCAGGGCGTGGCCGACCCGCTCGAGAAGGAGCGTCCGATTCGGCAGCCCGGTCAGAGCGTCGTGCACCGAGTTCTCATAGGCACGTTCTGAGGCGTTGCGCAACTCGTCGCGACCTTGGGCGTTCACCAGATACGCGGCGGTCACGTCAGCGAGCGTCTGGGCCGCGGCCATGTCGTCGTCATCCAATTGTCCGGGCGTCTGTCGGTACAGGTCAAGCGCCCCGAGCCGCTTGTCGCCCTGGCGCAGGGGAAATGTGAACACGGCCGCCAACCCAGCGGCAACCGCACGCGGCCCGAAGATCTTGAACCGCTCATCGGTCGCCAGATCCGGGACGGCCACGGCTTCGCCAGTCCGGTAGGCGGCTAGACAGGGCCCTTCGTCCAGTTCGGTCTGCAGCTTCTCGTAACGCAATGCCGACTCGTCCGACGCGGCGACATAGCGAGGATCCGAACCAGGCGAGATCAGAGTTACGCCAGCGGCCGAGATTGGAAGCATCCCCACGATCCGCCCCACGAGGCGTTCGAGGATTCCTTGGATCGGGAAGTCGGTGACCATCGTGAGAGCGAACTCGCTCAAGACCACCGACAGCTGCTGCTCGCTCGCCATCGAAACACTCCGTCCACCTGAGGGATGTACCGCAGGGTCTGGGCGGATCAAATGCCGCAGCAGCGGCATCTCCAGCAAGGGTAACACCTCGCTTGGTTAGACGTTGGCAGGTAGCAGCCGGCTGACGTTTTCGAAGAACACGAACAGCACCAGCAGAAACAGCGGGGTGCCGAGCACGTAGGCCGGCAACTTGCCCCAGCGGCGCGACAGCAGCCAGGTAGCTAACCAGATCGCCGCGGCGCCCAGACCCCAGATCAACGCGGGGGCCTTGTCGGTGGACTCTCCGGACAAGCCCGCGCTTAGGCTGGCCTCGGGAACGTCTTCGCCAGGGATCTCGCCCGGGGTCGAAGTGGGTGTGGATGGCGGGGGAGCAGGAGCCGGCTCGGCCGCGAGGTCGGCGACGACGATCATGCGCTGCCGGGCCGAGAAGCGCGGATGGCAGGTCGTCAGCGTGAGCCGGTTGTCGTCGGTGGCGTCGAGCACTTGGGCCTGATCGGGCGAAACGATGGCCGTGTCGCGCACGTTGTAGGTGAAAGTGCCCTGATAGGTCTGCACTTCGATGGCGTCGCCCGGCTCGAGCTCGTCGAGACGGTAAAAGGGCGCGCCGTAGGTGGTTCGGTGCCCGGCGATGGCTGCGTTGCCGGGCTGCCCGGGCATGGGAGTGCCGGGGTAGTGACCGGGAGCCTTCTTGAGGTCACCGACGCTGACGCCCTCCACGATGGCCTTTTCGACGCCGAGCTTGGGGATGCGGATGATGCCGATGGCGTCGCCAGCCAGTATGGGTTTCGGTGCGGTCGTTGACGTCGAGGTGGACGACGTCGAAGAGGTGGGGCCAACCGTCGTCGAGGACGTGCCCCCGGCGGGGCTGCTCGTGGTCGAGCCCGATCGGGCGGTGGAGGTCGTCGTTTCCTCGGCGGAGGCGACGCCGGCGCCAACCCGCGCGTTGAACGCGTCGAACAGGGCTTCCTGGCTTCGCGACTCGGCGAAGTTCGTTCCCCATAGCTGGTACGCGACGAACATCAAGATCAACACGCCAGAGGCGATAAGGGTTCGTCCCAGCCCGGAGATGCCGCGGCGAATGTCCACCCGCCAACCGTACCGGGGCGCGAGTGGCTGTTGAGGGCGACCCGCTCGTAGCATTGCCACGCTCCCATGGCCCCCGCCATCCGCCTGTCACGTGCCGTTGCCCTGCTCGGCCGCTTCCCCGCCCTCGCCGGCATCGACCTCACCGTCGAGCGCGGCGAAGTCGTGCATTTGGCCGGGCCGAACGGCGCGGGCAAGACCACCGCGCTTCGCGTGTGCGCCGGCCTCGTCCGAGTGGTCGAAGGCGAGGCTGAGGTGCTGGGCCACGACCTCACCACCGATCGCCGGTCGGTTCGGCGGTCGGTTGGCTTGCTCGGACACGGCTCTCATCTCTACGAAGACCTGACCGTCGAGGAGAACGTCCGGTTCGCGGTCAGGGCGGCCAGAGCCGACGACGCTGCCACGGAACCGGCTTTGGCCCGGCTTGGGCTTGACGGACGGCTGCGCCACGTGCAGGTCGACAAGCTGTCGGCTGGTCAGCGGCGACGGACGGCGCTGGCCGTGCTAGAGGCCAGACGGCCCGAGCTCTGGTTGCTCGACGAGCCCCACGCTGGGCTCGATGCAGACGGCCGCGATCTCGTCGATGCCTTGGTCGGCGAGGCCGTTGGCCGGGGCGCAACCGTCGTGTTCGCGTCCCACGACCTGGAGCGCGCCGGCTCGCTCGCCCGGCGCCATGTCACGATCACCGGCGGTCACACACCCTCAGGAGCCGAGGTCACCCGTGCTCCGTGATGCGGCTCTCGTCGCCGGTAAAGATCTGCGAATCGAGCGCCGTTCCCGGGTCTTGACCAATCAGATCGCCCCGTTTGCGGTGCTAGTCCTCGTGCTCTTCGCCTTCGCCCTCGACCCAGATCGAGGGATCCTGGTGCGGGCCTCGGCCGGCCTGTTCTGGCTGGCGGTGGTGTTCAGCACCCTGCTCGCCGTGCAGCGCAGCTTCGCGGTCGAAGCCGCCGACGGGGCAGCCGACGGCCTTCGCTTGGCTGGCCTCGACCCGGCGGGGATCTTCCTGGGGAAGGCGCTTGCCATCGCGCTGCAACTCCTTGCTCTTGAGGTGCTGCTCGGCTTTGGGGTGGTGGTGCTCTACAACACCGATCTCGACGGCTTTGCCCTGTTGGCCGCGACATGCCTGACCGCGACGGTTGGGCTGTCTGCCGCCGGTACGCTGTACGGCGTGCTCGCTGCTGGTCTGCGGGCGCGGGAGACCCTGCTCCCGTTGCTCATCATCCCGGTGGTGGCGCCGGTGGTGCTGTCAGCCACTCGGGCGTCGGAGGCTGCACTCGCCGGGATTCCCGGTGACGGGTGGCCGTGGCTACGGTTGCTGGTCACCTTCGCTGCCATCTATCTCGCGGTCGGCGTGGTCGCATTTGGGCCGCTCCTGGAGGACGCATGAGGTCATCGCTGTTGATCAGGTTGCTGGGCGTGTCGGCCATCGTCGCGCTCGCCGCCACGGTCGGGATCGGCCTGCAGTTGCCCCCCACCGAAGAGCAAGAGGTCTACTCGCGGCTGATCGCTATCCACCCGCCGATCGCTTGGGTGGCCTACCTCGGGTTCGGCGTCATGGCTCTGGGAAGCGCGCTCTACCTCATCCCCCGCACTCGGGCCCCGCGATGGGATCACCTGGCCGCGGCTGGGGCAGAGGTGGGTGTGCTATTCACCGCGTTGATGTTGGTAACCGGCTCGATCTGGGGGCGACCCACCTGGGGTGTTTGGTGGGTATGGGACGCTCGGTTGACGCTCAGCGCGCTGATGCTTGCCCTGTTGCTCGGCTATGCCGCGCTCCGGCGGGTGTCGGTCGACGGCGAGCGCCGGGCCATGCTGTCGGCCATCGCCGGCCTCGGCGCAGTCGTGGTCATCCCGGTAAACCACTTCGCCGTCACCTGGTGGCGCACGTTGCACCAGGGTCGTTCGATCGCCCGCCCCGCGCCGTCGAGCCAGTTGGACTCCTCCTACATCCAGGCCATGCTGCTCGGCTTCATCGCGATGACGTTGGTGTTCGCGTGGTTGGTGGTGCAGCGGTACCGCCTGGAGAAGCTGTCGGGCGCGGCGGCCGATGACGACTTGGCGGAGGCGATTCAAGAGCGCCGAGCGGAAGCGACGATGAGCCATGCAGGCGACGAACGATGAGCTATGTCATCGCCGGCTACGGCGTCACGCTCGTCGCGTTGGCTGCGTACGCCGGCTGGCTGGCGGCCCGCCTGCGCCGGGGCAACCAAGCCGGTCCTGGTCGATGAGCCAGCCGTTGCCCCAAGCCACGCCCGCAGCGCCGCCCGCGCCTGGCCGCTCCACTTTGGGACGCGGCCGGCTGCTCGTTGTGGTGCTCGTGATTGCCGTTGCCATCGGGTTTCTCATGTGGAAGGGCCTCGGCGACGCGACCGTCTATTTCAAGACGGCAGACGAGGCGGTCCGCGATCGGTCGTCTCTTGGAGATCGGCGCTTCCGAGTCGAGGGTTTGGTCGTTGATCCCGTCACCCAGTCCGGGGGTGCCGTGCGGTTTTCGATCATCTCGGCCGGTGTTCGGGTCGCCGTTGAGCATCGCGGTGACCCACCTGAGCTGTTTCGGGCCGGCATCCCCGTCGTGCTGGAAGGGCACTGGGATGGCGACCTCTACGCGAGCGACCGCATCATGGTGAAGCACACCACCGAGTATCGGGAGAAGAACCCCGATCGCGTCGATCAGTACGTGGGCGACAGCAGCGATCCGTCCACCGGTTCGGGATGACCGCCAACGCCGCCCTGGGACAAGGTGCGATTCTCCTCGGTCTCGTGGCCTCGCTTCTTGGCATGGCAACGATCGCCGTTGGCCTGCGTCGTAACTCGCCAGCCATGTTGGTGCAGGGAGCGCGCTCGGCTTGGCTGGTGCTCGTTGCCGGGGTTGTGGGCACGGCGATCATGCAGTTCGCACTGCTGAGCAACGACTTCTCGGTGGTCTTCGTTGCTGAGAACTCGGCTCGCTCGACGCCGTTCCTATTCAAGATCGCGACCATGTGGGCCGCGCTCGAAGGGTCGATCCTCCTGTGGGGGTTGGTGCTGGCCGGATACCTGGCGCTCATGGCGTGGCATTTCCGGGACCGGCTCACCGACCCGCTGGTGTCGTGGGCCATGCTGACCGCCTTCGCCGTCGCCGCCTTCTTCTTCGGGATGATGGTCGGACCAGCCAACCCCTTCGAGGCCGTCACCGGCGCGATCCCAACCGACGGGCCGGGCCCGAACCCGCTGCTGCAGAACCATCTGCTGATGGCTTTCCACCCTCCCATGCTCTACCTGGGCTACGTCGGGTTCACCGTGCCGTTCGCCTTTGCGGTGGCCGCATTGGTGACCGGCCGGCTGGGTGAGGGATGGCTGGTCGAGACACGACGCTGGACCCTCTTCGCCTGGGGCTTCCTCACCACCGGGGTCATCCTCGGCGCGTGGTGGTCGTACGAGGTGCTGGGTTGGGGCGGTTTCTGGGCATGGGACCCGGTCGAGAACGCGTCGCTTCTGCCCTGGCTGACCGGCACCGCCTACCTGCACTCGGTCATGG
>JBPCMH010000278.1:0-2773 GCA_051002495.1 Acidimicrobiales bacterium | reverse complement strand
GCCTCCGCGATCGCCCAGAGCGGTGACGCCGATTGGCAGCCAATCGATTCGATGTCACTGCCTGCGGAGCGTCCCGCAGCATCGTCGGAGTCGCTGGCCAAAGGCACGGTGCTCGGCTCGATCGCTGCCGGCTTTCACGCCGACCTAGCCGGCGAGTACCTCGCGGAGGTTCGTGAGGCGCTCCCGTTGTACGCCGAGGAGCGAGTGGCTCACCCTGGTTGGTTGCTTCGCTTCGCCAACCGCATCCTCGTCCAGAACGTGAAACTCGGCCCGTGGATTCACGTCGGGTCGGACGTGCGATTCCTCGACGTCGTTCGCGACGGCGAGCAGGTCGAATGTCTCGCGCGGGTGACCGACGAGTACGAGAAGTCGGGACACAAGTTTGTGGTGCTCGACGTCGCTCTCACCGCGAATGGTCGGCCAGTGCAGCGCATCCTGCACACGTCGATCTACGAACCACGCCGCGGACCCAAGTCGACGTAAACGAAACTCCGTCGTCGGGTGCGCTCGAGTCAGCACCGGATTGGGTCCGCAGGACATAGACAAACCGATATACTCAGGCCATGACACCGGGTGAGCTGATTCGAGCCGTCCGCCGGAGGCAGGGCCTCAGCCAGGCGGTCCTCGCCGCCCGGGCCGGCACGTCACAGCCGGTGGTGTCCGCCTACGAACGTGGCCATCGCGACCCCACCTTCGGAACCCTGCGTCGGCTGATCGAGGCTGGCGGCGAATCACTCACGATCAGCGCAGATGCCGTCGACGACGACCTCGCGCTTCCATCGTCGCCGGTGGATCGTGGACGCCGCTTGCTTGACGTGCTGTCGCTCGTCGATGCCATCCCAGCCCGCCCGCGCCGCCCGCTCCTCGGGGCACCGCGGATGGTGTCTCGTTGAGCGACCTTTCGCTGGCCGAGCGCATCGTGGCGCTCGATCGGGCACTCGACGTGGTGCCGCACGCGTTCGGTGGAGCGCTCGCGCTGGCCTACTACGCCGAACCACGGGCGACCGTCGACATCGACCTCAACGTTTTCGTTGGTACGGACCGATTCGATGACGTTGCCGCGCTTCTCGCAGCACTCGGCGCCGACGTGAGTGACGCCGGCCTGCGCGACCTGGTGCTGCGCGACGGCCAGGCGCGGGTCATGTGGGAGTCGACACCGATCGACCTCTTCTTCGCGTACGACCCCTTCCACCACGCGGCCGAGTCCTCGGTTCGACGGGTGCCGTTCGCATCCACCACGATCCCCGTGCTCGGGCCGGAGCATCTAGTCGTGTGCAAGGCCGTGTTCAACCGTCCCAAGGACTGGGTCGACATCGACTCGCTGCTGTCAGCGGGGACGGCTCTCGACAGCGCCGAAGTGTTGCGTTGGGTCGGGCGCATCGCGGGCGACACCGACCCCCGCTACGACCGCATCGCGGCGGTGCTCACTCGGTGATGCGCGCCGGTCAGGAGTCGACGACGAGGGTTCCCCGCGTCAGCACGGCGCGGGTGAACTCCAGGCTGCAATGGCTCAGCGCCGACGGCGGAACCGATCGCGGATCCGGCCGATGAAGGAGTCGCGGCCCGCCCGCTCCCGCTCAGCTCTTACGTCTGCGACGATCGCCGGGCCGGCCATGCCCACGATGTTCTCGGCTTGATCCAGCAGTGCCGCGGCCTCGTCGCCTTCGGCGATGAGATCGGGCTCCTCCGGCGTCGGCCGGGGCACCAACGACCCGTACGACCACGCCACGTCGGCGGTTCGGGGGCTGTAGCTCTCGCAGCCATCGGGGCAGCGCCATGGCGCTTCAGGAGCAAGATCGAGGGCGCACCACCGGGCCACTTCGCCAGACGGGTAGGTCCGGCTCTGATAGTGACGGCACTCCTTCCGCATCGGCATCCACCCATGGTCTCAGACCGAGCGAACCAAGCGTGGTCGGCCTCACCGGCGGAGGGGCTCGAGCGTCACGCGTGCTCACCGGAGGCAATCGCGAAGGCAAGGCGGGCCGCGAGGCGCGTCGCGTTCATCACGATGCCGAGCGCGGCCAGGCCGACGAGGGTCAGCGGCAGACGGCGGCCTGGATCATGCGGCAAGGGAAGCGGGTCCGTGCGCATCGTCCGCTCCGGCCAGACCGGCGCGGCCACCTCGTTGGCTCCAACCAAGGGCTTGGCCTCGACGACGGCCTGCGGTTCCGGCGCCGGCGCCGCCGCCGCGACGACCGGGGCCGGCGCCGGGGCGGGCTCCACCGTCGGCGTGGCCCTCTCCTCAACGACCAGCGGACGAACCGGCGCTGGGGCGGGTGGCGGCGTCGGAGTTGGCGGCTTGGCCTGGGCCGCGTTGACGACGACACCATCACGTGGCACGAGGACGAGCGCGGAACTTACATGCCGCTCGCGGCGGTCACTCGGCCGGTTCAGCACGCAGGATGACCCTGCGTCACACGGACCAACGAACGTCGTTGAGCCACCGCCATCGAGATTGACGGCATTCGTTGCTCCCAGGGCCAGCATCACGTCGGCCGCCTCAGCCAACGTGGCCCCCGCGCTGTGGCCCGGCTGACGTCCGTCGATGGTGACGAGCAGCAGCTCGCCGTCGGCGGTCCAACCCGCGAGCGTCCGCGGATGGCGAGCGGCGACCTTGTTGTCGGAGTCGTTGAGGGCGAGACGCTCGCCCTTCCGGATCAGGACAGGGTGGGCGCCGATGCTCTCGATGGCGCCGGGCTGGAGCGAGGTCTCCAGGGCGAGCGCCCGGGCGGGCGCACCGGACTGATGCCAACCGCTCCAGAAGTCTCGCAGC
>JBPCMH010000277.1:0-9462 GCA_051002495.1 Acidimicrobiales bacterium | reverse complement strand
GCCCCGGAGGAGCTCGGGCGTGGGGAAGCGGATCAGGTTCTGGTGCAGCCCGTTGGCCGCGGTGAAGCCGTGGTGGACGATGTCCCAGTCCCCGTGATCGTTCTGGGTGTGGAAGCGGGTGATGCGCAGCGCGGCGGCGAAGGCGACCGCACGGCCGAGCTGCTCGGCCGTGGCCCCGGCCACGATCGCGTCATCGATCGCTTGGACGACCGCCGCGGGATCGTCGGCCAACACGCTCCAGCCGAGTGCGGCCACCGCGTCCGACGGGAAGGTGCGGCCCTCGCCTTCGGCCAACAGCTTGGGCAGGCGCTCCGCGGCCGCCGCGATCATCGAGGCGAGATCGTGCGGATGGCGCCAGTCGCTCTCCTCCTCGTGACGGGCAGCTCGAGCGGTCATCGTCACGAGCGTCGGGAGGATGCCGGCTGCCTCCGCGTCCCCGAGGTGGGCAACGACCTCGAAGGCCTTGTTGGTGAAGTCGATGACGTGGCCCTCGTCGAGGAAGACGTGATCGGTGGCTGCGGCGACAAGGGCCCGACCGCCCGCGTCGATGCCACCCACGGAGATCGCTGTCGCCAAAGACCGCTCGGCGGCGTCGGACGAGCGCGTCTCGATGAAGCGGCGGTACCAGCCGATGAGGCGGTCGACGACGACAGTCTCGGAGCCGAGGGATCCCAATGGGAAACGCGGCGGGCGGTTGCGGGTGTCGTTGGAGACGAAGACCAGCCCGTGCACGAGTGCGAGCGCCCGGTCCTCCGGGCGGAGATGGGGCATCAGGTTGGCCATCGCGGTCAGGACGGTGAGGCCCGAACCCCAGCCCTGGGCCCGGTACCGAACCCCGTAACGGACGCCGAGCGCGACCACCGCCGTCGGAGCCACGCCCGCGTCGAGGAGTCCCAGCACGGCCTTGGCCGTGACCAACGTGAGGCCCTGCTCGAGCCCCTCCGCCAGTCGGTCCTCGAAGTAGGCGACGTGGTCGCGAGGCGGCTCGACGATCACCACGACGTTGCCGTCGGCGTCGACCTCCACCGCGTAGGCGTGCACGTCGTCGGCCCACGGATCGAGCGTCCCGCCCGAGGAGAGGTCGAACCGGGCATGGTGCCAGTGACACGTCACCAGACCGTTCTCGACCGTGCCGCGATGCAACGGGAAGCCCATGTGGGGGCAACGGTCGTCGATGGCGTATGCCGTCTCACCGTCTCGGAACACCACGACAGGAAGCTGCCCTGCCTTCCCCGTCAGGAATCCCTTGGCTTCGAGGTCGGCCACCGTGCCAACCGCGACGCGTTGCCCTCGCTGATCCATCCTCACGTGTCTACCTCCCAGAGTCGCTGAAGCGGACTGTAAGACCTCAAGCCAACTTCAAGTCAAGTGCGTCGCGGGCCATACTGCCGCTCATTCGGATCGCGATCGTCCGAGGCGGTTGCCTGCCAAATATTCAAAGGTCCAGGTCAGCGGACTAGACGACACGCCACGTCACCCCGCAGG
Organism: Acidimicrobiales bacterium; assembly: GCA_051002495.1. GTDB lineage: Bacteria > Actinomycetota > Acidimicrobiia > Acidimicrobiales > CADCTF01 > JBPCMH01. The sequence goes on along the minus strand of JBPCMH010000277.1, from coordinate 7,977 downwards.
ATGAGCAAGAGGACGGCTTATCCTATGGGAGACTCCATCTGTGAGCTTGGGGAAGAAGTTGAGGGATCTCGACGAATGGGCAGCCGCTCCGCCCTCACGCCTGGCAGCGTGGACCGCACCGGTCCTGTTCGCCCTCTTCGTCGTGGTGTTCCACGCGGTCGTATCGCGAGGGGAACCAGTGAGTTTGCTCATCGCGCCGACCATCGGCGCAGTGGTCATCGTGTCGCTTGCCATCTGGAGACACAGGGATTCTTTCCGCCGCAAGTGAGCCTCAAGCCGTCGTCTCCACCTATTGTCAGCCCTAGGCGGTGCGTCGTCACCGTGTAGTTGTTTCGGCTCCATGCCGCCGATTATGGATGGATGAGTTCGACGTGGCACCCGGATGCGGCGGCGAGCTGCTCGAGATCCCCATGGTCGGCGGTCACGATCTCATCCCCATCGGATGCGAGCAACACGACAGCGGCGTCGATGACGTCAGCGAGGCTGGTGGCAGCGAGCAACTTCCCAGCGGCTCGTCCCAGCGACTCGTCGACGGCGCGAACCTCGATTCCGCCCAGCGCCTGAGAGAGTCGGGCCTGCCGCCGGCTGCTCCGCCACACCTGCCCGAGGACTCCAGCGTGGGTGCGAGGCAGGTCGCCCTCAAGCTGCGCTGCCTTGAGTCGGACCCACATCCGGCGTTCGTTGCGCTCCAGAGCCACGAGCGCGCCGCGGTCGAGAACGAGGCTCACGCCGACTTCGCCTTGGTCGTCGCTGGCCGACGCCGACCGCGGACAACGGTTGCATCTTGGCGGTCGGCGCGCCTTTGGGTCGCGATTTCGTCGGCACTGATCTCGCCAAACTCGTTCTCGTAATTGGCCACTGCGGCAGCGAGGAGCGCGAGCTTGCGATCCCGCAGGATCTTGTCCTCGAGTGCCGCACTCACCCAACTGCTGACCGAGTCCGCCTGCCCGGACTCGACTGCCCGTTGACCGGCCTCAACGAGCTCGGGGTCGACAGTCACGGTCAGACGCTGCTTCTTGGCGGTCATACTCCGATGGTAATAGCAGTGAGACTCTCTGCATACGTTCTCTCCTTGTGTAGCACGGCGTGCTACAGTGGCTCGATGAGCCGGGAGATCACCCAACGAGAGCTCCGCAACCAAAGCGGAGAAATCATGCGAGAACTCGACGAAGGGCAGACCTTCGTCGTCACGCGCAACGGTGTTCCCGTCGGCGAGCTGACCCCACTTCGACGCCACCGATTCGTGGCCTCCGAGACTGCGATGGCCATGTTCAGATCTGCTCCTGGCATCAACTATGAGCGCTTTCGGGCGGACCTCGACGCAGCGGCAGACCAGGACCCGACGCCTCGTGCCTGAGGCGCAACGCCACGAGCGGGGTCTGCTCGACACGTCGGTTCTCATCGATCTCGACGAGATCGACACCGAGCGGCTTCCGCTCGCCGTCGCCGTGAGCGCCCTCAGCCTGGCCGAGTTGGCTGCGGGCCCGCACGCCACCTCAGACCAGGACGAGCGTGGACGCCGTCAAGATCGGCTGCAGCGCGTCGAGGCAATATTTGATCCACTCCCCTTCGATGGAGACGCAGCGCGCGCCTATGGGCGCGTGTTCGCGGCGGTGACCGCGCAGGGCCGCAAGGCGCGAGGGGCCAGAGCAGTCGACCTGCTGATCGCGGCGACAGCCTTGGCTGCCGATCTCCCGCTGTACACCCGTAATGCTGCCGACTTCCGAGGCGTCGACCAGCTCATACGGATCGTCACCGTCTAGGTCCAGCGCTATCCCTCTTCGTGCTCGGGCGTTTCCGCCGATGCGCGCCACCTCGCGACCGCCAAACCGCCTCGTAGCACGGCACCAACGCGCGTCCCGCTTCGACGGACTCCACCCCGTTCCGCGTAGAGCTTCCGCGGTGTAACCCACGAAAACCTTCGCGGAACGGTAGTCAGCGGCTAGCGCACGCTGAACGAAGGGCCCGCTCGCTACGGCAAGGGCTGCGCGGTGCGTCCCAATTCCTCCAGCAAGGGAGCGGAGTAAGCAACCCTGGCGTTCAGGCTGTCGACCGTGCCCGTGCAGAGGGCCAGCGCGGCTTCAGCGATCACCTCGACGGGCTCGGCCATGTCTTCACGACCGGGCGGGATCAAGCGATGGTGCACGACCCCAGGCGTGGCCACGATGCCGGCGGGGGAGAGCACGTTCACCACGATGTTGTCGTCGTAGCCCTCTGCGGCGAGGCCGGTCGTGAACCGCTCCAAAGCGGCTTTGCACATGCCGTAGACCGTGCCGCCCGCACCGAGCCGTCGGAAGGGAGGCCCCTGAGGATGGCGGGCCGCACCGGATGAGATGTTGAGGATCCAACCGGCCTTTCGTTCCTTCATCGAGGGCAGCACCAGCTGAGCTAGCTCGAACGGGGCCCTCACCTGTACTTCGAACATCAGGTCGTAGTGGCGTTGGGTGAACACCGCGACCGGCTCAAAGAACGTGACGGCCGCATTGTTGACCAGCACGTCGATAGGACCGAGCTCGGCGGTTACCTGTTCGACCAGGCGCGTCCGGTCCTCGGGCTTGGACAGATCGGCCGCGATGGCCAGCGCAGTGCCGCCCGCGGCCCGGATCGCGTCGACGGTCTCGGTGATCGATCCCTCGAAGCGGCTGTCGCCGGCCTCCACGGTACGAGCGGTCACGGCCACGGCCGCACCCTCGGCGGCCATGCGCCGGGCGATGGCCTCCCCGATGCCCCGACTGGCGCCGGTCACCACAGCCACCCGATGTTCCATCTCGCCCATGGTCTCCCCCTTGTGTCGACGTCGACGGGGAAAGTTCTAGTGCCTCAGACCTCAGGAAGGTCGGGCCAGTCGGCCAGCAGGTCCTCACCGAAGCTGTGGGTGCAGTCGTCGTGGGTCAGCGCGTCGGCCACGGCTGATACGAGGCCGGCATAGAACGGGTTCCCTGCCTTTGGTCGAGTCAGGACTGGTGATTCGTGGCGGGCGCCGCTGACCCAACGGGCCAGACCCTGCCAGTGATGCACGAGATGGCAAGCCATCTCCGGATCGATCGACCCGGACCAAGCGAAGATTGGATGCGCATCGGCGGTCCACATCCACTGATCGAGATAGTGCTCGAACGCCTCACGGACGTCGGCTGGCACGGTCACCGGCGAGGCCTGGTCGGCGGCCACGCTCAACACCTTGCGGGCGTGGTCGAGCCAGGCGAGAGCGGAGTCGGAGGCGACGGGCGCAATTACGACGTGCACGGCCGCACACTCTGGTCGGTCGCGACCCCTTGGCGCAACGCCATCCGCGGCACCCGTCGGGCCGATGCCCACCGCAGCAGGCTTCGGCTGCCCAAAGTGTGACAAAGGACCACCCGAGAGGGAATGATCAGGGCTTGGTCGCGACCCAGATCACGGTGCTGGCGATGACAGGCCCCAACGGCGGCCATGGGCTGTAGGTGGTGCGCTCGATGTGAGCGTGCTCTTGCAGCAGACCGCGTACCGTCCGGAAATCGAAGCTCTTGTGGCTGTGGAGGTTGCCCCTGGAGAGTCCACGGGTGCGCCACAGCAATGCGGCCCTGGCCAACTCGCGGACGGTGTACGACTCATAGCTGTACTGCCCGCGCCGGTTGGCCAGCCAGCGTCCGACCTGCTTCAGGACGAGGCTCGGCCCCACTTCGATAGGTACCGACACGACGATGGTGCCGCCTGGTGCGCATAGGTCGGCGACCAGTGCGATGATGCGGCGGCAGTCATCAACATGCTCAAGGGTCTCGAGGCACGCAACCAGGTCGAAAGATCCCTGCTGATCGAGGAGCGCTTCGGCGTCCGGCAGCACGAAGTCGAGCGCGTAGCCATCAGATCTGCTCGCCCCGACGGCCAGCATCGCCTCGTCGGCGTCGACCGCGACACCTCGTTCGGCCACCCCGGCGTCCAACAGCGCCCGCAGATACCAACCGTCGGCAGCACCGACGTCAGCGGCGCGGCCGAAATGGCCATCGCGCAGCACCCGCGTCGATCTCCGGAGGCGCCGGCGATGCGACAGCCGGGTCAGGAAGCTTCCGCCGGTGAGGAGTCGACCGCTGTAGTTGTCCGCCGCGGTCGGGTCGCCGGAACCCGGCAGTCCCGGCAGGTGGGTTCCCATCCGGCCCATGATGGCACCCCTTACCCGACTCGACGCATGTCGCGCCCGAAAGCCGTTCACCGACACAAGCGCACGCAGGGCGAGTCGGTAGGGTGAGCAACAGATGCCCGACCCCGCTGGCGAAGACCGAATCCTCACGGTTCCCAACCTGATCAGCCTGATCCGGCTGGCCTGCATCCCGTTGTTCCTCTATCTGCTCTTCGGACGGGACAACCGCTACGGCGCCGCTTGGCTTCTGGGGGGCCTGGGCGCGACCGACTGGGTGGACGGCTACATCGCGCGGCGCTTCAAGCAGGTCTCGAACCTGGGAAAGGTGCTCGATCCCACCGCCGACCGCCTGTTGGTGGGGGTGGGCGTCATCGCCATCCTGATCGATGGCTCTGTCCCGGTCTGGATCGCCTGGGCCACGATCGTCCGCGAAGTGCTGGTGTCGCTCGCCGTCCTGGGCCTGGCCGCCCTCGGGGCCAAGCGAATCGACGTGCAGTGGGTGGGCAAGGCGGGCACGTTCGCCCTGATGACCGCGTTCCCGCTCTTCTTGTGCGGCAACTCAACGGCGTTCTGGGCCGACCAGGCCCAGGTGGCGGCTTGGGTGTTCGCCATCCCCGGGCTGGCGCTGGCTTGGTACGCGGCCGCCGCCTACGTTCCGATCGCCATCGAAGCGCTACGGGCTGGCCGGCAGGGCCGGGCATCCGACGGTCCTGACGTGGATAGAACCACAGGTGTGCAAAGCAAAGCCTCGACCACAGACGACGGCACCCGATGAAGGCGGTCATCATGGCCGGCGGCGAGGGCACCCGCCTCCGCCCGCTGACCTCCAACCAGCAGAAGGCGATGATGCCGCTGGTCAACAAGCCGATGATGGAACACATCGTGCAACTGTTGAAGGAGCACGGGTTCGAAGACATCGTCGTCACCGTCGGGTTTCTGGCCAACTCGATCCGCACCTACTTCGGCGACGGCTCGGAGTTCGGCGTGCGCATGGTTTATGCCACCGAAGAGACACCGCTCGGCAACGCCGGATCAGTGCGCAATGCCATGGACGAGCTCGACGAGCGGTTTCTCGTCATCGCCAGCGACGTGATCACCGACATCGACCTTTCCGCGGTGGTGAAGTACCACGAGGAGAAGGGAGCGATGGCGACCATCGGCCTGAAGTCCATGGAGAACCCGCTCGACTTCGGGATCGTCATCACCCGGGAGGATGGGTCGATCGAGCGGTTCCTCGAGAAGCCCACATGGGGCCAAGTGTTCAGCGACACAATCAACACCGGCATCTACGTGCTCGAGGCGGAGATCTTCGACTACATCCCAGATGGCAAACCGGTCGACTTTTCCGGCGAGGTGTTCCCTGCGTTGTTGGCCGAGGGCAAGCCACTCTTCGGCTTCATGTGCGAGGGGTACTGGGAGGATGTGGGCACGCTGGATGCCTACTGGAAGGCCCATCAGGATGTCCTCGACCGCAAGGTCGATCTCGACGTCCCCGGGTTCCAACTCCGCGAGGGCGTGTGGCTGGGGGAGGGGAGCGAGGTCGACCCGACCGCCACCATCGACGGTCCGGCGGTCATCGGCGACTATTGCCGCATCGAGGCCGGTGCCCACATCGGCGAGTACTCGGTGCTCGGCAACAACATCATGGTCGGACCGGAGGCCTTCGTGGAGCGGTCTGTCGTGCATGACAACGCTTATCTCGGCGCCACAGTTCGACTGCGAGGTTCGGTCATCGGACGGGGCTGTGACCTCCGGCAGGGGGCCAGGTGCGAAGAAGGTGTCGTGCTCGGCGACGAGTGCTTCGTGGGTGACCATGCCGTGGTCAACTCCGGGGTCAAGGTCTACCCCTACAAGACGGTCGAGGCCGGGGCCGTCATCAACTCCTCGATCGTGTGGGAGTCGAGAGGAGCCAGGCACCTGTTCGGTCGAGACGGCGTGGCTGGTCTGGCCAACGTCGACATCTCGCCCGAGTTGGCCGTTCGACTCGCCATGGCTTATGCCGCCACCCTGAAGAAGGGTGCAACCGGGACCGTCTCCAGGGATTCGAGCCGGGTGGCGCGAACCTTGAAGCGGGCCATCATGGTCGGGCTCAACACCGCTGGTCTCAACGTGGACGACCTCGAGATGGCACCGGTGCCTGTCACGCGGTTCCAGGTGCGGAGCCAGCGGACCATGGGTGGCATCACCGTGCGTCTGGCGGCCGACGATGCCCAGTCGGTCGTCATCAGGTTCTTCGACGCCAACGGCCTTGACATCGACGAAGGTACGCAGCGCAAGATCGAGCGCCTGTTCTACCGGGAGGACTTCCGACGAGCCTTCGCCGGCGACATCGGCGACATCGGCTTCCCGCCCCGGGCGATCGAGTTCTACACCGCGGCACTCATGGCCACCGTTGATGCCAAGGCCATCCAATCGGCCGGATTCAAGATCGTCCTCGACTACGCCTACGGCTCGACCAGCTTTGTGATGCCCAGCGTGCTGGCCAAAACGGGAGCGGAAGTGCTCGCCCTCAACCCGTATGCATCGACGGCTAAGGCTGCGGAGTATGACCGGGCGGCTCATGCCCAGCAGGTCAGCGACCTGGTGAAGGCGGCCGGCGCTCACCTGGGAGCAGTCATCGAGCCGGGCGGGGAGCGCATCGTCGTCGTCGACGACACCGGCCGAGTGCTGTCGTCGTCGGAGACGCTGTTCAGCCTCGTCACCCTGGTGAGCCAGACCACCGAGGGGGCGCGGATCGCCCTGCCGGTCTCCACCAGCCTGTCGGTCGCGGCAGCCTGCGAGGAGGGCGGCGGCGAAGTGGTGTGGACCAAGCGGTCGGCGCCCGCCCTCATGGATGCCGCATCCGCCGAAGGCGTCAGCTTCGCGGCCAGCGACGACGGCGGGTTCATCTTCCCGAGCTTCCTCCCGGCCTACGACGGGACCGCGACGCTCGTTCACCTGCTGGGCCTCCTCGCCGCCACCGGGGTGCGCCTCTCCAAAGTGACTGGCGCCGCGCCGCGCATTGCGGTGGCCCACGAGCGGGTCGCCACACCGTGGGAGATGAAAGGGACCGTCATGCGCACCGTCATGGAGGATGCGAAGGGCCACGAGACTGTCCTGGTCGACGGAGTGAAGGTCTTGCTTGACGACGGGTGGGTGCTGGTGCTGCCCGACCCCGAGGAGCCATTCACCCACGTATGGGCCGAGTCCTCCTCCGAAGCGGACAGCAAAGCGCTGGCCGAGGAGTGGGGCGGCCGCATCCGCCGACTCGTCCGCTGAGCATTCCCTTACGCCCGTTCGGCTGCTGTCGGCGATAATCGTCGACAGTGCAACGTCCCCCGCTCGCGCTCACCCTCGTGCTCGTCGTCACGGCCTTCCTGGTCACGACGTCTTTCACCACCGCGCAAGCACGCCAGCAGGTCGACCAGCCCCGGAAGGTCGAGCTGGTCAAGCTGATCGAGGACCGCACGTCTCTCGTCGATGATCTCGATGCCGCGGTGGGCCAGTTACGGGACGAGTTGAGCAGTGCCCAGCGGCTGGCCAGCGGACGAGACCTGGCCACCCGAGAGGTGACCGCCGAACTCAAGGCCCTAGCCCTTCAGGCGGGTACCGCGGCGGTGACTGGACGTGGCGTGGTGGTCGACATCGACAACTCCGATCGCACGCCGGCCAACGCAGCCGACGTCGGCGCCTACCGGATTCACGACACCGACTTGCAGCTTCTGGTGAACGCCCTGTTCCTGTCGGGAGCCGAGGCGGTCTCGATCAACAGCAGCCGCGTGGTGGCGACCACCGCGATTCGGGCCGCCGGCGACACCATCGTTGTCAACTTCCGTCCGGTGAGCCCGCCATTCCGGATCGCAGCCATCGGCGCGGATCGCGAC
>JBPCMH010000276.1:0-2826 GCA_051002495.1 Acidimicrobiales bacterium | reverse complement strand
CCCGACGCCAGTGCGCTCCTTCCTGGATGGTGCCACGCTGGCCGGGACGGACAAAGGCAGTGTCATCCTCCGTGTCCGTCCACCCATCCCGGCCGAGCCGCCACAGACGTCGATCGACGGCCTGTCGGGGACGGCTCCGTTCGAGCGACGAGTCGCACAACGCCTCGTCGAGGGCGTGCGGGCGGCCAAGGCGGCGACGCACCGCGATCTCGCCACGACAGAGCTGGACATCCTCGATGACGACATCGAAGACGGTCTGAGCGCGAATCTCTGTGACGCGCTGCTCGACCTCGCGGGCACGAAGGCCGGGCTCGACGCCCGGCTGGCCATACGGGTCAGATGGGCGCTGACCAGGCCGGTCGATGAGGCGGCGACCTCCGTGGAGGTCGAGCGCGGAGAGTTGGGCCGTCTAACTGAGGTCGCGCAGATCCTCAAGCAGATCGACCCGCGTCCGAACACCACTGTTCTCGGCCCCGTCACACGATTCCATCGGGAGCCCGGAGACCAGGTCGGGTCGGTGTGGATGCTCGCCGATCTCGAAGGCAAGACGCGAACCGTGCGCCTGCAGCTCGAGCGCTCGGACTACGAGCGTGCGATGAGCGCGCACAGTCAAGACCTCGAGGTACGGGCAATGGGCACCCTCGAGCGGGCCGGCCGTACACGAGAGTTGACCGACCCCTCGTCCTTCGAGGTCCAGGGTGAGGAAGCGGCTGGCGGCTAACCACGTCGATCAGCGGAGCCAAGGGGCCGCACCAGCTCCTGCTGATCGTCCGTGAGAACGTAGATCACGATGATGAGTCTGACCTTGGTGTCGGTCGGAACGTCAGGAGGTGGGACCTCGGCCGGCGTCCACGACGCAGGTCGCCCAGTCGAATCCGGCCGGCAGGTCCTGGAAGCGCTGTCGGTGGTCGGCGAAGTCGAAGTCGAGGTACCGGCCCAAGACGATCAGCGCGACCGTACGTGCCCCGGCCTGCCGCAGAACGCAGGCGGCGGACTGCGCGGACGAGCCCGTCGTCCATGTGTCGTCGATCAACAAGACCCGCGCACCGTCGAGTCGCTGCGTAGCGCGGTAGCGGTCGGGATCGAATCGACGCGCCTGGTGCGAACCGTCGACGGGGCGCAGCACCCGCACGTAGCGGTCCGTCGTCGGTCGACAGTGCTCGCCCACGATAGCGCGCAGCCGCCCGCGAGCCTCGTCCCGCGCCGTGGCCTTGGAGGGCACGGTCGTGACCGCGTCGAAGCCGGACGTGCCTACCGCTTCGGCGACGCAGCGCTCGTGGCCACGCACGAAGCGCCAAAAGATCGCCAGGAGGTCTCGGGTGAAGCGGTCGCGAGCGCGCTGTTCCAGCCGGTCCTTGTATCCTCGCAACGCGGTGTGCATCTGCCCGGTCCCCGGCGCGTAGGTGACCGGCACCACGACATCGAGGTGGTTCGGCTGCTCGCGGGCGCACCAGTAGCACTCCGAGTAGCCGTCGGTGAACGTGCGGCAGATGCGACAGACGCCCGGCCGCGGAGGCAGCGGCGTCCGCATGAAGTTGGCGTAGGGATCGCTGACCTCCTCGATCGTCAGTCGATCGGCCACCGACCGCCGCCCCTACTCGATCAGTGAGAGTTCAGAAGAGTAGAGGCGGTCCAGGATCGGGAGGACGTCGCCGACGCCGGCGATGACATGGACGCCGGGTCGATCGGCATAGCGACGCGCCCACGGATGGCTCAGCAGCGACTGCAGGAGGAAGACGGGCCGGTTGTGCTCTAGTGCGAGTCGGGCCTGCATCCTGGCGCCGCTGGTCTGGGAGGCCTCGACGACGATGGTGGCTTGGGCGAAGCCGGACATCACCGCGTTGCGCTCCGGGAACGTCCACCGCCGTGGGCCTTGATCGGGCCACAGATGGGAGACCACCGCGGATTTCTCGGCGAGTCGGCGCTGCAGTGAGGCGTTCTCCTTCGGGAACACGCTGCGCAGGCCAGTCCCCACGACGGCGACCGTTCGACCGCCTGTCTCCAGCGTCGCGGCATGGGCGGCGGTGTCGATGCCCTCCGCGAGCCCGCTCACTACGACGTATCCTGCTTCGACCAGCTCGCGGGCGATGGCGCGAGCCTGGTCGAGCCCGGGCTCGGTGGGTGACCGCGTGCCGACGACCGCGACGCTCCTGTGGTCTGTGCTCTCGAGCTGACCGCGGACGAAGAGGACGGGAGGGCGGTCGTGCACCGTCTGCAGGTTGGGTGGGTACTCGTCGTCGAGCACGGTGAGTACCGCTATCCCCTCGCGCCCCCAGGCGTCGAGCTCGGCCTCGATCGCGTCCAGATCCACCGCCGGCACCTCATCCACTTCGAACAGTCGACCCTCGCCCGGCTCGGCGCGCTCGAGGATCTCCAGCGCTGAGCCCTCGTCCTCGAGAAGCTCGATGACCCGGTTGCGCGTGAGCTCGCGACGGCGCAGCAGGGCGATGACGGCGGCCGTCTCCCGGAGCGGGGTCATGTTGGCGAGGGGGAACACACGTTCGACTATATCCGTGACGACGGATGCCACCGTAGCCGTGCCGCTGGGCTCGGACGCCACCGAGCGATCATGTCCATTGGGTCGGACGCGTTCCGATGCCCCGGCCAGTAGGCAACAGACCTGATTCGTCGGCCGCGTGCACCTATCTCAGCATGGTCACGTTGACCAGCGCCGTCGCGTCCGCATCCTCGAACGCCACGCCGATCTGGAGGCGGCCGCGCTTGCGCGTAGCGCTGCCACCGGGACATATGTCGCTGCCGTTGTCCACGACCGAGCCGTCCCTCGTGAGGGCACAAAGCTGATCGTCACATAAGTGATGTCCTGAT
>JBPCMH010000275.1:0-3540 GCA_051002495.1 Acidimicrobiales bacterium | reverse complement strand
CCACCAACCCGGACCCCAAGACCGTCATCGATGCTGGCATCACCCTGATCGCGGTCGGCACCGTCGATCAGCTGGCTGCGCTGAGCCTGGCCGTGAAGCCCTAAGCCATGGGCGCACTTGATGTCGACACCGCCGTTGAATCCATTGGAGACGGTCGGTTCACTGCCGCGCTGAGCCCCGAGTGGAAGATCTGGGGACCGGCGGGGGGCTACGTCGCTGCCGTCGCGCTCCGCGCCGTTGGGGCGGTCTCGCCGCTGTCGCGCCCGGCGAGCTTCTTCTGCCAGTTCCACGCGGTTGCCGAGTTCGACACGGTCGACCTGGTGGTGACGACGCTGAAGGAGTCGCGATCAGCGCTCGCCATCGCGTCGAGATGACCCAGGGCGATCGGTTGATCCTCGAGGCGACCGTTTGGACCGTGGCCGAAGGGCTCGACGGCCTCGTGCACGACGTCACCGAGCCGCCCACCGTGGAGTCACTCGACGAGGCGAAGCCCTTGAGCCACTACCTGACCGAAGAGGAGATGGCCGCCCGCCCGCCGATGGGATTCTGGACGAACTTCGACCAACGGATCATCGACTTCAAGGTCTGGCCGACTGATGAGATCTTCCCGCCGATCTACCGATCATGGAGTCGGTTCGCTCCCACCGCCACCTTCGATGACCCTTGGGTGGATGCCTGTCGATCGTTGGTTCTGATTGACATCCAGTCCTGGCCATCGGCGGCCCGACACTATGGCTCGCAGAACACGGAGTGGTACGCCCCGAGCCTCGACCTCTACGTCGCGTTCCACCACCCTCAGCCGACGCAGGACTGGTTGCTCTGCGACGGGTTGGCACCCCTCGGCCGCGACGGCTTGATCGCGTGGAACGGCAGGTTGTGGACCCCGTCGGGGACGCTGGTGGCTTCCGGTGCCGGCCAGCTGCTGTCCCGCCGGCTGCGGCGCTGACAACCTGGTCACCACATCGGCAGCCAAGGATCCGGCTCAAGTCGCTGCCGAAGCGAGCATGCAATAGGCAGCCTCAGTCGCAGGCGGGCGGGTGGTGGTGGTGGTGGTGCTCAGCCAGTCGGGCCAGAAAGCGCTCGACTGCCTCCAGTGCGTCATCGGGCAGCAGCCGGGCGAAGTGTTCTTCGATGCCGAGGAGATGGGTCGGCGCGGCCGCGACGAGCGCCGCCTTGCCGGCTTCGGTGAGTACGGCTTGTGTGCCGCGTCGGTCGGCTGGGCAGGGCTGACGGCTCACGTAGTCCGCTTCCTCCATTCGGTCGATGAGCCGGGTCAGGCCGCTCTTGGATAACAAGATGGAGTCGGCCAGGTCTCTCATGCGCATCGATCCGCCGGCCTCGTTGAGGTGGAGCAGCACGTCGTACCACCTGAGCTGCATGCCCGAGTGGTCGTTGATCTCCCGCGACAGCAACTCGATCAGCGCCGAGTGCGATTGGAGGAACGTGCGCCATACGTCGAGTCGCCGCGCATCAAGGGTCACGATGGTGATTGTGCCAGCAACGACCTGCCCAGGGCAGCGTCGGCGCACCATGCGTGGTGGCCGCCGGCCAGGAGCGGGTGGGCGGGGCTCCTGACCGGCGGCTCGGGTCGAGGGGACGACCCGAGTCCGCAGAGTATGTTTCAATGCTTTTCATGTCAACTAAATCCGCGATGAAACCGGTGTTCGAAAACTTGACTCACTGGTCAAGGGAAGTACCGGCGGCTTAGGATCCCCGTGCACAGCCGAGGGGGGAACCTGTTGACCATCACCGATGCGCCCGAGCAAGCCGAGTCTGCGGAGTTGGCCGAGTGGCGGGAGCGGGTCCGCGGCTGGCTCGAGGCAAATGCCGCCCGCCGACGCCAGAAGACCGAAGAAGAGTTGGTCGCACGGGTGACGGCCACGGCCGAGACCGACGATGGCGACGGGGTGGCGCGGAGCAAGGCGTTCCAAGCCAAGCTCTACGACGCAGGATTTGTTGGGATCACCTGGCCGGTTGAATACGGGGGTCAAGGGCTGACCAAGCGGCACCAGGAGATCTTCAATGCTGAGGCCGCTGGCTATGAGTTGCCGACGGGCATCTACACGATTGGTCTCGGCATGGTGATCCCAACCGTGCTCGAGTTCGGGACCGAGGAGCTCAAGCAGCGCTACATCCCAAAGGCACTGCGGGGCGAAGAGGTGTGGTCGCAGCTCTTCTCCGAGCCAGGGGCTGGTTCGGATGTGGCCAGCCTGCAGATGCGGGCCGTGCTCGACGGTGAGGAGTGGGTGCTGAACGGCCAGAAGGTTTGGACTACCGGCGCCCAGTACTCCGAATACGGAGCGGTGATCGCCCGCACTGATCCCGATGCGCCGAAGCACAAAGGCATCTCCATGTTCGTGGTCGACCTCAAAAGCCCCGGGGTCGAGATCCGACCCCTGCGACAGATCACCGGCGGCGCCAGTTTCAACGAGGTGTTCTTCACCGATGTGAGGGTGCCAGCCGATCACATCGTTGGGGAGCGGAACGACGGGTGGCGCTGCGCCATCGCCATGTTGATGAACGAACGGGTAGCGATCGGTGCCGGGGGTGGTGCCGGGGCCTCGGGCGGCGGCAATCGGCTGGCCGGGTTCAATGCCATGGTCAAGGTGGCGAACGACAACGGCGCCATCGGGGACGCAACCATCCGGCAGGGTTTGGCCGACGTCTATATCCGGCAGCGGATCATGGGCTTCATCGGGCTCCGTATTCGAGCCGCGGCCCAAGCCGGGCTGGCCCCCGGTCCCGAAGGTTCGATCGCCAAGCTGTCCGGTGCGTATCTGGCTCGGATCTCGAGCGACCTGGGCATCGCTATTGCCGGGGCGGCGGGCCAGGCATGGGATCCGGATGACGAGGTCGGCAACCGGTGGGCCATGACGGTGCTGTCCGCGCCGTCGTCGGCCATCGCCGGCGGCACCAATGAGGTGCAGAAGAACATCATCGGTGAACGCGTCCTCGCGCTGCCGAAGGAGCCCCAGGTTGACCGCGACATGCCGTTCAAGGACCTCGCGGTGGGCACCCAAGGCCTTCCGGGCACCTGATTCACGCGCCTGCTTAGGGTCCAGAACCGGTGCCATTTGGGCGTTCTTGACCCCTCGTGACGGATGTCACGCCGGCTTTCGTCATGGATCTGTCATATGTCGGCGACATTGGGGTAGCCTTCTGCTTGCTAGAGCAAGCACAACCAGGAGATGCTCCCGCCCGGGTCCGCCCGGTGCTCGTTGGAGTCCTCCGCCCGCCCACCACATCTGCTGTGTGGGCTCTCGGCGCCTGGATCGCTCCCCCCTTAACCCCTCTGCCCGCGCGATCAGGCGTCCCCCCGTCTTAGGAGGAACCCCCCGTCATGTTCAACCCCCTCACCCGCCTCGACGCGAGCGCACGGCCCGACCATCGAGGTCGTCGCCGTCTGGCCGCCGTGATCGCCGCCATCGCCAGCCTGGCCCTTCCGCTGGCCCATCCGGGGCCGGTGATTGCTGCGGCCACCAGCCCAGGCGAGGTTTTCGCCCTTGGCGACGCGCCGAACTACGGCTCGGTCGATGGCAC
>JBPCMH010000274.1:0-14719 GCA_051002495.1 Acidimicrobiales bacterium | reverse complement strand
GTGCAGGCAGGTGAAGGTCATGCCCGCGCCGGAGCCTCGCTGGCCGTCATCGAGGCCGTAGATGAGCTCGGGCGGGCGCACGTCAAGGCCAGCCTCCTCGAGGTACTGCCCGAACCCTCCGCTGGTGCCCACCGGGTCATCCAACATGTGCCGGTCGTCATCGTGGATGTGGACCGGGACGGGATGTGGCTGGGCCTTCACTACCTCGGTGACGCCGCCGACATGGTCGACGTGGCCGTGGGTGCTCAGCAGCGCCACCAGCTTGAGTTCGTGGTGGGCGATCCGTTCGAGCAGTCGCGCCGGGTCGGGCGGGGCGTCGATCAGCACGCATTCTCCCCCTGGACCATCCGGTGCGACCAACCACGCGTTGGTCTGAGCGATCCACAGCGGTAGGCCTTCGATCAGCATGATCGGGCAGGCTATCGGCCGTGATCACCATCGCGTCCGGCAACGCGTCCATCGACATCGATCCTGAGAGCGGCGGCCGGGTGGCCCAGATTGCCGTCGACGGTTTCGAGCTTCTCGTGCCCGCCTCTGACCGTGCTTTTGGATGGGGGATGTTTCCGATGGCCCCCTTCGCTGGCCGAATCCGCCACGGCCGCTTCAGCTACATGGGCGCCGAGCACGCCTTGCCGCTGACGCTTGCCCCGCATGCCATCCACGGCACCTTGCTCGACCGGACCTGGACCGTCGACGGAGTGAGCGACTCCGCAGCGCACCTCAGCGTGATGCTCGACGACCCGTGGCCGTATCGCGGCACCATCAGCCATCACATCGAGGTCGGCAGCGATGGTGATGCTGGGTGGCTCACCGTTCGGCTCGTGGTTGTCGCGGTCGATGCGATGCCGGTGACGCTCGGATGGCATCCCTGGTTTCGGCGGCGCCTTGATCGCGGGAGGCCGCTGGCCCTGTCGTTCGCCGCGACATCGATGTATGAGCGCGACGGCGAAGGAATGCCGACCGGTCGCCTCGTTGACCCGTCGCCTGGGCCGTGGGACGACTGCTTCACCGGTTTGTCCGCGGCGCCTGTCCTGACGTGGCCGGACGCGCTCGTCCTGGAGTTCGAGCAAATGGCCGATCACCTTGTGGTTTATGACGTGCCGGAGCACGCCGTCTGCGTTGAGCCCCAAACCGGTCCGCCCGACGCCGTCAACCTCGGGCTGGCCGCGCCGCTGGAGGCAGGAGGTCGCCTGTCGACTGAGTGCACCGTTCGGTGGCGGACTCTCCGCTGACCAGAGGGCCCGTGGTCAGCCCTCGGCGCCGACCGGCGAGGCTGGCCGCCGGCGAAGGCGCTCGTGCAGCAGGCCGATGCCGAGGATCGTCAACCCGCCTCCGGCGAGAATGCGGAGTTTGAACGGCTCGGACAGGAACACCACGCCGACGGTGACGGCCACGACTGGCACGAGGTAGGTCACGATCGACGCTTTGGTCGGACCGAGATCCGCGATGGCGCCGTAGTAAAGGACGTACGCGACTCCCGTGCCGACGATGCCAAGGATGGCGACGGCCAACAACCGGTGCGGCGCGGGGTCGATGCCGTTCCTTGCGGTCGTCAGCGCGGCTAACGGCAGCGAGACGATGGCACCGCAGACCAGTTGGCCGGCGGCGGCAACGAGTGGAGGAGTACCGGTGATGTTCCGTCTTGCGTACACGAAGGTGTAGCCGTAACACGCGGCCGCGCCGACCGCGGCGGCCGCGCCGAGGATCGTCGAGGAGCCGACATCGCGGCCGGCGATGCCCGAGGCGATCGCGACACCGGCCAACCCGATCGCCAGGCCCACGATTTGGCTCCGTTTGAGCCGTTCCTGCAGCAACACCGCGGCGGCGATGGCGGCAAAGAGCGGGGTCGACGCGTTGAGCACGGAGGTCAGGGCTGAGGTGATCCGTTCCTCGCCGAACGCCAGCAGCGTGAAGGGGACAAACGAAGCCAGCGTCCCCATGACCGCGAAGTGACGCCATGCCGCGATATCTCGGGGCATCCGGAGACCGCGGGCCCGAACGGCTCCGAGCATGACGATCGCGCCCAGGGTGATGCGGCCCGCTGCCACCGTGGTGGGGGTCATACCGTCAACGGCGACCTTGATGAGGAGAAACGACCAGCCCCAGATGAGGGCGAGCACACCGATTCGCTGCACCCGGCGACGGTATCCGGCGTCGTGTCCTTACATGGACCGTTCGGTTGGCGGCGTACCCAGCGGCTCCCGACGGGCCCACCTGTAGACTCCGAGCGTGCGACGCTGGGCGCTGGAGCGAAAATTGTCGAAGGTCAGGACCAGGCTGGTTCGGGCCCGGCAGCAGTTGGCGATCCTCAACGAGCAGCTCGTGGCCTACGACGACGACGCCGACGACACCCGAATACGGTCGTTGGTGTCGGACTCGCCCGAGGCGGCCCACGATCACACCGATGCCAGTCGGCATGCGAATGCGGCCGGTCGCAGCCGGACTGCGCTCCTTTCAACTATCAACGAGCTAGAGCAGGCCCAGGATGATCTGCTAGACCGGCTCGTTTCCACCTCAAACGTGACTAAGCCCGCCTGACCTATACCGGAGGAAGCCCACCCTTGTCCGTCCGCGTCGTCATCGCCGAAGACGAGGCCATCGTCCGGATGGACCTCAAAGAGCTCCTCGAAGAGGAGGGCTATGACGTGGTTGGCGAGACTGGTCGCGGCGACGAGGCCGTCACCTTGGTGCGCGAACACCAGCCCGACCTCGCCATCCTCGACATCAAGATGCCCGGCATGGATGGTCTAGCTGCGGCCAGGGAGATCACCGGCGAGCAGCAGTCCGCCGTCCTCATCCTCACCGCCTTCGCCCAGCGACACCTGATTGAGGAAGCCCGTGACGCAGGAGCCCTCGCTTACCTCATCAAGCCATTCCAGCGCAGTGAGCTCATTCCTGCGATTGAGGTGGCGCTCGGCCGGTTCTCCGAGATGCGCACCCTCCGCCAGGAGAATCAGACGCTCGAGGAACAGTTGGAAAGCCGTCGGAAGGTCGATCGGGCCAAGGGCGTGTTGATGGACCAACACGGCATGAAGGAGCAGGACGCCTTTAGTTTCATCCAGCGCACTGCGATGGCCCAGCGGGTCAAGATGCACACCGTCGCCGAGCAGATCATCGCCGGCGACCTCGCCCCCTGACCGCGTCTGCCGCGGTTGGCCCTAGTTGGGCACGAGGTCGGCGGCGGTTACGTAGAGCTGCTGGGCCAGCGCCGGACCAAGGGCAAATCCCGATCCATCAAGGTCGATGTTGAGCGTGCCGTCCGGCGCCCTGCTCGCCACCAACACTTCAGTGCCCGGGACGAAGCCATGGGTGTCGAGGTAGGTGAGCGAGTCAATGTCGATCTCGACCTGCTCGGTGACCCGCCGAAGCACGACCCGCGACCCAGCCACGACGTCGGCCAGCGCGGTGAGCTCCTGTTCGACGAACCCCGAGCCAGGGATGGGGTTGCCGTGCGGACACGTGGTCGGGTTATCCAGGAGCTCGACCAGCTTGGCCTCGACCTCATCGGAGATGACGTGCTCCCAGCGGCACGCCTCAACGTGGGCCTTGTTCCAGCCAAGGCCGATGACGTCGGTCAGCAGGCGTTCGGCAAGCCGGTGCTTGCGCACGACGCTCTCGGCCAACGTTCGGCCCTGGGCGGTGAGAGCCACGGTGCGGCCATCGGCTACCAAGTAGCCCTCGTCTCGAAGGCGCTTCACCATCTCCGAGACTGAAGGAGCAGAGTGACCCAATCGCTCGGCCAGCCGGGCCTGGATGACGGCCGTGCCCTCTTCCTCGAGCTCATGGATGGCTTCTAGGTATTCCTCGAGCGGGGGATGGAAACCGTCGGACATGCCAGCCACTGTACCGCCTCTTAGGTCGGCCTAACACGGCCGTGCCGCGACCGGCACGGATGGTCGCGCCGCCGATTCCCGAGCTGGCACTGGCCGCTTACGATGCCCCCGTGGCAAAGATCATGCTCATCGACGGACATTCCCTGGCCTACCGGGCGTTCTTTGCCCTGCCCACCGACATGGCCACCGCGTCCGGCCAGGTGACCAACGCGGTCTTCGGGTTCACGTCGATGCTGATCAACCTGCTGAAGGATCACCAGCCCGATGGCATCGCCGTCGCGTTTGACCTTCCCGAGCCGACCTTCCGGCACAAGATGATTGACGACTACAAGGCAGGCCGGCAGGCCGCGCCGGACATTCTCCGCCAGCAACTTGGGTTGGTCCGGCAAATCGTCGAGGCGCTCCACATTCCAATCCTCGACTTGCCTGGCTACGAGGCCGACGACGTCATTGCCACGATCGCCACACAGGGCCGCGATCGGGGCGACGACGTCATCGTGGTGACCGGCGACCGCGACGCCTATCAGTTGGTGGAGGACCCCCACATCAAGGTGCTCTACAACAAGCGCGGCGTCAGCGATTATGCGTTCTACGACGAAGCGGGCATCGCCGAGCGCACCGGTGTGGTCCCGACCGACTACCCGCAGTACGCCGCCCTGCGAGGCGACAAGTCCGACAACCTGCCGGGCGTCCCCGGTGTTGGAGAGAAGACGGCGGCCAAGCTCATCAACACCTATGGCGACCTCGACGGGATCTACCAGCACCTCGACGATCTGACGCCAAAGCTCCGCGAGAACCTCGCCGCGCATGAGGCGGTCGTTCGCCTGAATGCGCAGGCAACGCCGCTCGTGCGCGATGCGCCTATCGAGTGCGCCATCGACGACCTGCAGATGGGGGGCTGGGACCTGGACGAGGTCCGCGACCTCTTCAACTTCCTCGAATTCCGGAGCTTGTGGGACCGGCTCATGGACGCGGTCGGAGGGCCAACGGGCGCTCCGGGCGCCGGCGTCGACTCGCCGAGCATCGTGGGCACACTCGATGTCGAGACCCGTCCGGTAGTCGACACCGCCGCGCTCGGTGAGGCCGTCGAAGCGCTCGTCGCCGACGGCGGGCCGGTCGCCATCGGGGTTGCCTGGCAGGGACCAGTTGGTCGATCGCGACCCGCTGGTCTGGCCTTCGCTACCGACGGCGATCACGCGTACTGGGTACCAGCGGAGGTGCTCCGCGACGCGTCGGCCGCCGCGACGCTTGAGCGCATTTGGGGCATCGACGGCGGCGGCTATGTCACCCATGACGCGAAGGCGCTTATGCGCGGGGTCGCCCAGCTCGGTTTCGACGCCCGCAACTTGCTCCTCGACACCGCGATCGCCGCCTACTTGATTGAGCCGGCTGAGTCCGAATACCGGTTGGAGGACGTCGCCGTACGCTTCGCTGGGGTCGAGGTGCGCTCACCAGACGCGGCACCCGATGGCCAGCTCGACTTTGACGGGAGCGTCGAGTCATCCGACGACGCGGCCCGGGCGGCGGGTGCGGTGGCGCTACTCCATCAGCCCATGTCCGAGGCCCTCGACGCGCGAGGGCTCAGCGCGCTGCACGATGACATCGAACGCCCCCTCGTGCGGGTTTTGGCTCGCATGGAGGTGGCTGGTGTCGGGGTCGACACCGACTACCTGCGGTCGCTCGTGACGGAGTTCACCCAGGAGGTGAGGGCCCTCGATGAGCAGATCCAGGAACTGGCGGGTCATCCGTTCCTGGTGAACTCAACCAAGCAGCTTCGCGTGGTCCTCTTTGAAGAGCTTGGCCTCGAACCCCAGAAGAAGACCAAGACGGGGTACTCGACCGACGCCGCCTCGCTCGAGAAGTTGCGCGGTCAGCATCCGATCATCGACTTGCTCCTCCGGTATCGGGAGGTCGAGAAGCTGCGGTCGACCTACGGGGAGGGCCTGGTGAGCGAGGTGGCCGACGACGGCCGGATCCACGCCACGTTCAACCAGACAGTGGCCCGCACCGGTCGGCTTTCGTCTGACCGCCCAAATCTGCACAACATCCCGATCCGCACGGAGGAAGGTCGTCGCTTCCGAGGAGCGTTCGTGCCGGCCGATGGCTGCCGTTTCCTCGTGGCGGACTACAACCAGATCGAGCTGCGGGTGATCGCTCATCTGGCCGAGGATCCTGGCCTGATCGAAGCCTTCACTACCGGCCAGGACATTCATGAGGCGACGGCGTCCAGGATCTTCGACGTCGCGCCGGCCAAGGTGACGACGGCTCAGCGGTCGAAGGCGAAAATGGTCTCGTACGGGCTGGCCTACGGCATGGAGTCCTACGGCTTGGCCCAGCGGCTGGCCATCCCGGTCGACGAGGCGGCCGAGATCTTGGCCGCCTACTTCAAAGCCTTCCCGTCGGTAAAGCAGTACATGGCCACGGTTGTGGCCGAAGCACGCGACCGGGGATACACCGAGACCCTCTTCGGTCGGCGCCGGCAGATTCCGGAGCTGGCATCGTCCAACTACCGCATTCGGCAAGCCGGGGAGCGGCAGGCAATGAACGCAGGCATCCAGGGTCTTGCCGCCGACATCTTCAAGGTGGCGTTGGTGCGGCTCGACGCGGCGCTGGAAGCGAAGGCCCTGCAGGCGCGGGTCATCCTGCAGGTCCACGACGAGGTCATCCTTGAGGTATCGCCCGAGGAGGCCGAACAGGCCGAGGCCATCGTCCGCGAAGTGATGTGCGGGGCGGCCGAGCTCAACGTTCCGTTGGAGGTCAACGTGGCATGGGGCGACACCTGGGCCGACGCCAAGGCTTGATCGGTGACGAGTCCGGCGGATCGGGTCGAGGGCTGGCCAGCCGCGGCTGCGTTCATGGGCCCCGCCTACCTGCGGTACTCCTCCACCAAGGGGACCGAACAGGAAGTGGCCTTTCTCATCGACGCCATCGGGCTCAGGCCCGGACAGGTTGTGCTGGATGTGGGGTGCGGACCCGGTCGGCATGCCAACGCGCTCGGTGACCGTGGTCTGCAGGTGGTTGGGATCGACCTCGCGCCGGCGTTTGTGACCCTCGGGACGAACACGGCATCGGACGGCGCGGCGTTCGCGGTCGGCGACGCCAGACATCTGCCCGTAAGAGGCCGGCACTTCGACGCCGCGATCTGCCTGTGTCAGGGCGGGTTTGGCTTGCTGGGTCGGGAAGACCCCGACGTGCTCAACGAAATTGCCGCGTCGGTGCGACCCGGCGGTTCCGTAGTGTTCTCCGCGTTCTCGTCCTACTTCATGGTGAGACACCTTGAGGAGACCGACGCCTTCGACGCAGATGCCGGCGTGAATCGGGAGGAGACAACGGTGAAAGACGCTTCCGGCGGGCGAGAGGCCACGTTCCCGTTCGAGACCAGTTGCTTCACGCCCCGAGAGCTGCGGTTGCTGGTCGCTGCGGCCGGACTGGAGCTGCGAGCGCTCTGGTCGACGAGCCCCGGTGACTACATGTCCCGATTGCCCGATCTCGAACATCCCGAGTTCCTGGTCGTGGCTGGGGTGCCATCCATCGCCCAGTGGTAGCATCGTCGGCCGTTCGGGCCTCAGACGAGCCCCGGCCCCATCCGATCGGTCAAACCCCGGTTTGACTGGTCATTCCCTGTCCCCACGCAAAGGCCAACCCACTCCTTCCATGTCCACCAACGAGTCCAGTGATCCCACCACCGCAGGCGATCCCATCACCGCAGGCGATCCCATCACCGCAGGCGCCCAGGACGCCGACACAGCAGTCCTCGACGAATACATCCCCCGTCAGGTCATCGACGACGACTTGGGCGGCATGTCGCTCGAGGATGCCATCGCCGGCACGATCGTCGAGTTCGAGGACGGTGACATCGTCAAAGGCACAGTGGTCAAGGTCGACAGGGACGAGGTACTCCTCGACATCGGCTTCAAGTCCGAAGGGGTCATCCCCTCCCGGGAGCTCTCGATCCGTAACGACGTCGACCCCGGCGAGATTGTCGCGCTGGGCGAAGAGATCGAAGCGTTGGTGCTGCAGAAGGAAGACAAGGAGGGCCGCCTGGTCCTCTCCAAGAAGCGCGCCCAGTACGAGCGGGCCTGGGGCACGATCGAAGACATCAAGGCTCAGGACGGTGTCGTCAAGGGCCCAGTCATCGAGGTCGTCAAGGGCGGCCTGATCCTCGACATCGGGTTGCGCGGCTTCCTGCCGGCGTCGCTGGTCGAGTTGCGCCGGGTGCGCGACCTGCAGCCCTATGTCGGCCGGGTGCTTGAGGCCAAGATCATCGAGCTCGACAAGAACCGCAACAACGTGGTGCTGTCGAGGCGGGCATGGCTCGAGGAGACGCAGAAGGAGCAGCGCGAAGACTTCCTGCAGAACCTGCAGACGGGCGAGACTCGCCGCGGCGTCGTTTCCAGCATTGTCAACTTCGGTGCGTTCGTCGACATCGGTGGCATGGACGGACTTATCCACGTGTCGGAGCTGTCGTGGAAGCACGTCGACCATCCGTCATCGGTCGTCACGGTCGGCGACGAGGTCGAGGTGAAGGTCATCGACGTCGACCTCGACAGAGAGCGCATCGCGCTGTCGCTGAAGGCCACCCAGCAAGATCCGTGGAACGAGTTCGCTTCGTCTCACCGCGTTGGTGAACTGGTCTACGGGCGAGTCACGAAGCTGGTGCCCTTCGGCGCATTCGTGCAAGTCGGCGAAGGCATCGAGGGGTTGGTGCACATCTCGGAGATGGCCGGCCACCATGTCGAGAATCCTGAGCAGGTCGTGAGTGCGGCCGAGGAACTCTGGGTGAAGATCATCGATCTCGACTTGCAGCGTCGCCGCATCAGTCTGTCGATCAAGCAGGCTGCCGAGGGTGGCGAGGTTGCCGCCGAGTACCGCGATCACTTCGGCGAGCACGCCTTCGACGAAGAGGGCAACTACATCGGCGCCATCGATTACGCCGAGTTCACCCCCGATAACGAGTCGCAGGCCGCCTGGGCCGACTATGTCGGTGACACCCCTCCGGCCGACGGGACCGCTGAGGCGCCAGCCGAGGGCGAGGCGCCTGCTGAGGGCGAGGCGCCAGCCGTTGAGGTGCACGCCGAGGGCGAGGCCCCCGCGGCCGAGGTTGAGCCCACCGTCGAGGACTGACCGACCGACCCCGAAGGGGTCAACGCAAGAGACGCACCGACCGGGCCGTGTTCGACACGGCCCGGCTTGGTGTCGGTGCCAAGGTGAACGTGCCAGCGCCCGTCGCGACCAGGCGGGCCGTCACCACCTGCGCGGTAGCGGTCGAGGCCCCCGCCGCCGACGGGGTCAACCGGAGTTGAGCATGGGGCGTGAACACCACCCCGTCGACCGTGAAGGTGCTCTGGCCGGCCAGGTGCATGGCGTCGCCACTCTCGGCCCACAGGAGCAGATCTTCGAAGACGCCACCCAGCGGCGCTGACCACGTGAGCTGGCCGGTCGCGCCTGGGTCGTCATCGATGCGCAGCCGACCAGACCCGACGGTCGCCGCGCCACCGCTGAGATGGACCATGGTTCGGTGCAGCACGAGGCGCGCGCCGGCCGACGTGTGCAGGTCGCCAGACTGGAGGTACACGATCGACTCCACAGGGAGGGCGAGCGCGCCGCCACAGCTTGCATCGCCCACCGACATGCACGCTCCAGCCGCGATCTCTACGCCGCCTTGGAAGACCAGGAGCCCACCTTCGAACGTCAGGTCGCTCGCAACATCGAACACCGGACACGGGACATACCAGTTGCCGGCCGGGATGATGGTGGGCAGGGCGACGGCGCATGGGCCTAGGTACGGCAATATCGGGATGCCGAGATACGACACCGGCACCCCGGCGCCAACGTCAGCCCGGAGGCGGTTGACGTGGTCCTGTCCGGCCCCGCAAACGGGCGGCGTGCAGTTGAACTGGCGGTCGACGATGGATCGTCCGACGGGCAAGAGGCTCGGTGTTGGCGTCGGTGACAGTCGTCCCGCCGAGGCATCGGCGGGGTCGAACGCCGCGGTGGGGTTGTCGCCCGCGAGAGCGCGGCTCCGGATCAGGCCGGGTCCGGCGGGGGCAAGAGCGAATAGTTCCGAGGTGTCACCCACGTCGACCACGACACCAGGGCCGCACCCGCTGGCGTCGCTATCGACCGCGATGTCGCCCGTCTGTCCCGCGCCGACCACGCGAAGGGTCACCGTGTCGGTCGTCGACAGCGTGCCGCAGGCCGTTGAATCGAGTACGACCAGCTCGGTGACCTGGCCCGGCGCGGGAAGGTCGTCGGCCCGGCCAACGCTGTGCACATCCGTCTGCGTCGAGCCGATACCGACAGCGACGCTGAACGAGGAGTCCCGCTGGCGCAATACGCGAACCGCCAGCCGGTCGCACTGCGTGCCGTCGATGCCGGGGTCGACGCCCTGTGGCCGATCGCCCCCCAGCACTTCGCCTTTCATGAGCGTGGAGGCATCCGGGACCGGTGTCGTCACCTCGAATCGAAAGGGCCCAGCGGTGCCGACTGCGGTCGCGGCTGGGCTGGCGCTGGTGCACGGAAGTGGCGGGAAGCTGAGTGGGCAATCGGGAGGCGAGACGGGCGTCGCCGACGCGGGGATGTTCGCCAGGAAGTACTCCCACGCGTCCTGGCAGGCGATCGCGGGCGTGGACGGGTTGGTGGCATCGAGGCGGGCTGCCCCCGCGGTGACCGCCAGATCAGCGGCCAGACGATCACCCGACCGGTCCTGTCGCAGGGTCGCCAGGTCGAGCACGATCGCGCCCATCGAGAAGATCACGACGGCCAACAGCGCATACAAAACCAGGTAGGCCCCGTCGTCATCGGGCCGAACGCGGACTCGCCTGCTCATGGGGTGGCCTCGTACCTCGAAACCGCATCAGCCGTGAGGTTCAGCGTTCGCGACCACAGCATGGCCTCGAGCTCGGAGGTTCGCTCGGTGACCACCTGGATCCGCACTTCGCCGGCCGGCCGACCATCGGCGAAGCAGGTGCCGTCGGAGGTGGTGACCGACGCGCCGACCTCGTCTCGCACCCGGCTCACCCCGCCGCCGATGTAGGCCACGCAGACTCGACGACCCGAGGTACCTGCGTCGAGCGCACCGTCGGCGCTGTCGATGGCGATGGTTGCGACGGCGTCGAGCCACGGATCGACCGCACCGCCGTGGGCCGAGAGGGGCAGTGTTGCCCCGTATCGGGCCGTTTCGCGCGCCGCGGCGGTGATGTTGAGCTTGCGGTCGAAGGCAATGCCTCCAGTCAGCATCCCGAGCAGCATCAGAAGAAAGACGGGGAGCACAAGGGCGAATTCGACCAACGAGGCGCCATCGTCGTCTCTGTTCGTCCGCCTGACGCCGCGCCGCGTCGGCATCCTCCAGTGCTTCACACCTTCACTATCGACCGGCACCCGCCACCCATTGAGGGATTGACATGACCACCCAAAGTGATCAAAAAACCTCCTTTTCTTCACCGGGACTCCTGCCGATAGGTACAGGGAACTGGAGGCAGAGGTTTGCGTTCACGTAGGACAATCATCGTGCTGGTGGCGGCCGCCCTGGCTGCTGTCGCGGCTCTATCGACCTTCTCGTGGTTGCGAGGGGTCGAACAGCGCGCTTATGGCGATGCCGAACTGGTGCGGGTTTTCGTCGTGGCCAAGGACATTGAGCCCGGCATGTCGGGCGAACAGGTGCTGGCCGAGCGTCGGATTAGTGAGGACAACATCCCTCGGAAGTTCCGTCCCGATACCGCGCTGAACGAGGTCAGTGCGATCGCCGGGCTGATCGCCCAGAACCGAATCGCGGCCAACACGGTCGTGCTCGACGGAATGTTCGTCGCTCCGCAGCAGGCCCAGGGCGCGTTCGCCCAAGGCATCCCCGAAGGCCATGTTGCGGTGACCGTCGCCGTCGATCAGGTGCGCGGTGTCGCCGGACTGTTCGTGCCCGGTGATCTGGTGAACTTGATGGTTTCGGATGGCAATGGCATGCGGCTGTTGTACCAGCGCGTGCAGGTGCTAGCCGTGGGTCGAACCACGACCGCCGGAGCCGATCCGGGAGCCGACGCCGGAGGCGGACTCGTCACCTTCGCCGTGCCGCAGGTCGACGCACAGCGGATCGCATTCGCCGCGCAGCAGCAGGGCGGGCTGTACCTGACCCTCGTTCCGCCCGGCTATGTCGCCGGTCCGATTCCGCCGGTGAATGCCGGCAACCTATTCGACGGACCTTTGACCCCAAGTGTCGGCTGACGCGATGACCACCCCGATGAGTTCCGATGCGGCCTTGCCATCCTTCGAGGTGGCCGTGATCGAAGCCGACCCCAGGGTTCGAACCCGCATTACCGTGGCGCTCAGCGAAGCCCTCCGTCCGGCGGCCTTCCCGTCCCTTGAAGCCGCCGAGGGCCGTCTGCACGGCTCCGGCGTGCTTGTCCTCGGCCCGTCCTATGGCGAGGCTTCGGCGCTGACGACGGTGTCGCGCATGTTGCGGGATCGCCCGACGATCTCTGCGGTCCTCGTGATCCACGATCTCACCACCGAGGGGCTCCAGGCGGCCATGCGGGCCGGCGTCAACGATGTCGTGACCCTCGACAACGCGGCAACCGAGCTGTTCGGTGCGATCAGTCGGGCCGCCGAGGCCCACGACGTCCACTTGGCCCGGGGCCGATCCGGCGGCGGCGATGGCGATGGGCCCTCTCGCGGCCGCATCACCACGGTGTTCTCGACGAAGGGCGGGGTGGGAACCTCCGTGTTGGCTACCAACCTGGCCGTGTCACTGGCGAAGGGAGCCAAGCGACCGGTCGTGCTGATCGATGGCGACCTGCAGTTCGGAGACGTCGCGGTGATGCTGCAACTCAATGCGACACATACCGTCGCTGACGCGGCTCGCCAGGCAGATCGGTTCGATGCGGAGTTGGCTCGCAGCATGCTCACCGAACATGAGCCATCCGGTGTGTTTGTGCTGCCCGCACCGTCCGATCCGGCGGCGGCAGACGGGATCTCCGCCGCCGCCTTCGTCCGCGTTCTCGAGGTGTTGGCCGGGTTCTGCGATCACGTCGTCGTCGATACCCCAACGTCGTTTGACGATGTCGTGCTGGCCACCATCGAAATGAGCGACGACCTGATCTACGTCGCCGCGATGGACATCCCGACCATCAAGAACGTCAAGCTTGGGCTGCAGACGCTTCGACGGCTCAACCTCGGCTCGGGCAAGATCCGCCTGGCCGTGAACCGGGCGAACTCGAAGGTCCGCTTGGACATCTCCGAGGTGGAGCGCACCCTGCAACTCAAGGCTGAGTGCTTGTTGCCGTCCGACGTCGCGGTGCCGCGATCGCTCAACAAGGGTGCGCCGGTTGTCCTGGAGTCGCCCAGGTCGGGTGTCTCGCGAGCGCTGGAGCGGTTGGCAACGCAGTTCCGACATCCGACTGACGTGGGGACCTGACGGCGATGTCACTTTCTAAGCGCCTACAAGGGATGAACTCGACGCCGGCGGCCGGCAGCAACCCGGTCATGGACGAGCTCCGCCAGCGAATTCACCACGAGCTCATCGACGAGCTTGGTCCCGTTCTGTATGACCGGCGGCTTTCCGAGGATGAGCTGGAGAAGCGCGTTCAGGAACACCTCCAGCGCGCACTGTCGCGGGAGGCGGCTCCGATTTCGGCCAACGATCGGGCCCGACTGCTCCGTGACGTCGCCGACGACATCCTCGGGTACGGCCCGATCGACCAGTACCTCAAGGACGACGAGGTCACCGAAGTCATGGTCAACGGGCCGAAGCAGGTCTACGTCGAGCGATACGGCAAGCTTGAGCCGACCAATACCACGTTCATCGACGACAGCCATCTGCGCCGGATCATCGACAAGATGGTCGGCCAAGTAGGTCGACGCATCGACGAGGCGACGCCCATGGTCGACGCCAGGCTGCCGGACGGCTCCCGGGTCAACGCCGTCGTGCACCCGCTGGCCGTCGGTGGACCGTTCCTCACCGTTCGGAAGTTCTCGACTGACGCGTTGACGGTCGACGACCTGATTCGCTTGCACACGTTGACGCCGGGCGTCGCTGGTTTCCTTGAGGCCTGTGTGCTTGGTCGGCTGAACGTCGTGGTCTCGGGCGGGACTGGCACTGGCAAGACGACAACGCTGAACATGCTGTCGTCGTTCATTCCTGACGATGAGCGGATCGTCACCGTGGAAGACGCTAAGGAACTCCAGACGCGGCAGGAGCACGTGCTCTCGCTGGAAGCCCGTCCGCCGAACATCGAAGGCAGGGGCGAGGTGGCCATCCGCGACCTCGTGCGGAATGCGCTGCGCATGCGGCCAGACCGAATTGTGGTCGGTGAGTGTCGTTCGGGAGAGGCCCTCGACATGTTGCAGGCCATGAACACGGGCCACGACGGCTCGCTCACGACCGTCCACGCGAACAGCCCTCGTGACGTGCTGGCCCGCATTGAGACGATGACGCTTATGGCTGGATTCGATCTGCCGATCAGGGCGATTCGTGAGCAGATGGCGTCCGCGCTGCATCTCGTAGTGCACCTATCGCGCATGCGCGACGGCACGCGTCGGATCACCCACATCACGGAGATCCAGGGCATGGAGGGCGACACGATCGTCACCCAGGACCTGTTCCGGTTCGACTTCGGCATGGGAATCGACGACGACGGACACCAGCGCGGCTTTCTCAAGGCAACTGGCCTTCGACCAGGATTTGGCGACGAGCTCGAGGACCGTGGCATCCACCTGCCGGCTGAGATGTTCCAACCTGAACAATTCGCCCGACGCGTCGTCGGAGGCTGATGACGGTGGTGCGCCGCCACGCACTGCGACTCGCCAGCGTCTTGGCGATGTTGGCCCTCATGGTCGTCGTTGGCCCCTTGGCCGCCTTGGCTGCCGACGATGCGGTCAACATTCGCCGCATCGACACC
>JBPCMH010000273.1:0-5757 GCA_051002495.1 Acidimicrobiales bacterium | reverse complement strand
TTCTCGAACTCCTTGTAGACGCTAACGAACCGGAGGTAGGCCACTTCGTCGAGGTCGCGGAGCCGATCGAGCACCTCTCGCCCGATCTGTTCGCTGCGCACTTCAAGACCTTCCAGGCGCATGGTCTCCTCGATCTCCGCGGCAAGGGCGTCCATGGCCTCGGGACTGACCGGGCGGTTCTTCGCCGCGGCCCCAACCCCGGCGACGATCTTGGCCCGATCAAACGGGCTGCGCTGGCCCGACCTCTTCAGCACCATGAGCGGGGCCTCCTCGAGCCGCTCATAGGTGGTGAACCGGCGGCCACAGCCCAGGCACTCCCGGCGACGGCGGATGGCCGCGCCCTCTTCGGCCGTGCGCGAATCGACCACCTTGTCGTCGTCGTTGCTGCACGCCGGACACCGCATGCGGGGCACGCTAGCCAAGGCTCGCCCCCGCGACCTCAGACCGGCGATCTCAGCTCGCGCAGGCTCAGGCGACGGTGATGCGGTCGCCCACCTGCAGCGAGTGGCCACCGGACCGCGCGGCCAACCGATCGACCAACGGGCGGATATCGCCACTGGGCTGAGCCCGGCGAGCGATCGACCACAGCGTGTCGCCCGACCGCACCACATAGGTGGTCTGGTCGACCAACTGAAGGCTCGGAGCCCGCTCGGGAGCAGTGAGGGGGGTGCTCCCGAGCAGGCCCACGGCCCAAAGGCCCGCCAGAAGTACGCCGGCCACGATGGCAGCAGCGATCAACCGGCGGCGCCGATACACCGAGGGGCTGGGTCGACCGGCCCGCGGCGAGGCAGAAGGGCGATGAACCGGTGGGGCGATGGTGAAGGTCCTGGGGGCGGTGGTGGCGACCATGGTTGGGGGAAGTCCTTTTCATTATGGAAGTGCTCGTTTGCTGCACTGTGCTGAGCATGCGCCGGGGTTGTGACACGAACGCCTGTTCGATCAGTCAACCAGCGAACACCCGTTCGTGTCAAGGCCCGAACGAACAAATGTTTGCCGCCTGCCACCTGCGCTGTTATGGTCATCTAAGAACACCTGTTCGACCTCATCCGTCCCGACGTGCCTTTTGTCCAGCGGGAGAGGTCGACCCGGCCCCAGGAGGCAACAGCGATGGTCGAGCCCACCCTCACCGACAAGAAGCGCAAGATCCTCGAGTTCATCGAGCAGTCCCTGCAAGACCGTGGCTATCCGCCGTCGGTCCGTGAGATCGGTACGGCGGTCGGCCTCACGTCGTCATCCACCGTCCACTCCCACCTAGCCAGCCTCCAGTCGATGGGGTATTTGCGCCGAGACCCGACCAAGCCCAGGGCAATTGAGGTCCGGTGGGATTCCTCGTCCGGCGCGGTCATGGACCGCAGCCGGGTCAGGCACGTCCCGCTGGTGGGCGAAGTAGCCGCCGGCACCGATGTGCTGGCCCAGGAAAACGTCGAAGAGCTGCTGCCGCTCCCCGAGGACTTCACCGGCACGGGAGATGTGTTCATGCTTCGTGTTCGCGGCGATTCGATGATCGAGGCCGGCATCCTCGACGGTGACTATGTGGTCGTCCGGCAGCAGCAGACCGCTGAGAAGGGCGACATCGTCGTGGCCGGCATCCCCGGCGATGAGGCCACGGTCAAGACCTGGAAGGGCGTCAAGGCCGGCCAGGTCTACCTCGAGCCAGCCAACCCGACCCTGACCACGATGATCTTCCCCGCCGACGACGTCAGCGTGTTCGGTCGCGTCGTGACCGTGCTTCGCCGCCTCTAGCGGTCAATCACTCGATCGGGTTGATCAGGCGCGGCTGAGCATGCGCCGTTGACTCACTTGGCCGGCGGTTCACTCCGCGGGTGGGCCGCTGCCGAACGGCAGGGTGGGCAGGTCGCCGAACCCTTGGCGACGGGTGACCACGGTCGCCCAACCCGCCGTGCCCAGGACGGCCAGCCCTCCCAACACGGCCAGACCGCCAGCACCGCCTCGCCCGTCCCCGTCGGGCCCTGAGGCTGACTCCGGGGTCGCCGTCGATGTCGATGTGGTCTCGGGGTTGGTATCCGGCACCGAGATCTCCGGTGCCGTCGTCGACGTGGTGGCCGGATCGACGGTGGCCGAGGTTGGAGCGGCCGTGGTTGTGGCTCCCCGTTGGGTAGTAGTCGGCGCCTTGGTCGTGGTGGTCGGGCGCCGGGAGGTGGTGGAGGTGGTCGAGGTCGGCCCCGGTCCGCCGGTGGCGGCCACCGCGGCCGCGGCGTCAACTCGGCCCGCACAGTGCTGGCTACCGGAGCCGCAACCCACGCTCTTGTTAGCCGTCCGCAGCAGGATGTCGACGGCCTGGGAAGTGTTGATGCCCGGACGGGCGAGGATCAGGGCCAAAGCGCCGCTCACATGCGGAGCCGCCATCGACGTGCCCTCAGAGGTCGCGTAGTTGCCGTCCTTCCAGGTGGACAGGATCAGTCGCTTCCAGTCCTCCTCCTTAGTCCCCTGGTGCTTCGGGTTGGTGTTGGCCCCGTTTCCGCCCGGCGCAGAAACGGCCCACTTGGCGCTACCGGTCGAGCTCGATTCCGTCGAAATCTCGTCGTCCGGGCCGGTGGCGGCCACGACGATGGCGTTGTTGGAGCCGTAGTCGGCCTGCGGGAAACCGAGTGACTGTGAGTTGCCCGCGGCCAACACCACCACTGCTCCCCTGCTCCACGCGTAATCAATGCCCTGAACGAGCGACGTACCGACGGGTGCAGTCAGCAGAAAGTTGCCGCCCAGGCTGAGGTTGACCACCTTGGCGCCGCGATCGACGACCCAACGGATCCCGGCGTTGATGTCGGCCACATTGCCGGTGGCCGATCCGCTGCTCTGCGGAAACAGGGCCTGCGCGATGAGTAGCCGAGCGTCGGGGGCCACGCCCGCGATCCCCCGGCCGTTGTTCGTGGCCGCTGCGGCGATTCCCGCGACGTGGGTGCCATGCCCGTCCTGGTCATCGCCGTTGCCGCTGCACTTGGTCGGATCGCCGCCGGTGTCACGGCAGGTCGTCGCGCTCAGGATCTTGGCCCCGAGGTCTTCGTGGTCGAGGTCGATGCCGGTGTCGACCACGCCGATCAGGATCCCCGTGCCCTTCGATAGATCCCAGGCAGTGGGCGCGCCGATCTTGGCCGGACCCCACTGCTGGGCCCAGCCTGGATCGGTCGGCGTCGCTGCCAGCGCCGCGCTGATACCGATGAAGGCAAGCACGAGGATGGCGAACAACTGCCGGCGGGTGCGGGGGGGCACGCGCATCGTCCACCATGATCGCACCAAACCGGGCAGACCGACACGCGGGGCATGAACGGCGTGCAGCTGGGCCCCGGGACCGGCCCTCGGGCAGGGAGGGTCTGGCTGCTCCGCTACGGTGTGCCCCGCATCCATCGACCTCGGAGGTTCTCCACATGCCGGTTCGCAAGGCTGACGCCCGCTGGGAAGGCACGCTGCAGGAGGGCAAAGGCACCATGCGCCTGGCCGGCGGCGCCTACGAGGGGCCGTACTCCTTTTCCTCCCGTTTCGAGGACGGCACGGGCACCAACCCCGAGGAACTGATCGCCGCGGCTCACGCAGGGTGTTTCTCCATGGCACTCTCCGGGGCGCTCGGGCGCAACGAGTTCCCACCGACGAGCGTGCAGACCTCGGCCGGAGTGCATCTGACCAAGACCGACGCGGGGTTCCGCATCCAGCGCATCGATCTGGTGTGCGAGGCCGATGTCCCCGGCATCTCGGACGAAAAGTTCCAGGAGATCGCGGCCGGAGCCAAGGAGAACTGCCCGGTCTCGGTGCTGCTCTCCACCGCCGAGATCACCCTCGACGCAAAACTCGTCTGAGCCCGCCGCCCAGCCCTCAGGTCTGGGTGAGCAGTGCGAGGAGCGTGGCGTGGGTCGCCACGAGTTGGGACCGCTCGACCCGTTCATCGCGGGTGTGGGCCAGGGTGGCCTCACCCGGACCGAAGTTGACCGCAGGGATCCCGTTCGCGGCGAAGAACGACACGTCGGTCCAGCCCAACTTGGCCAGTGGAGGCTCGCCGGTGTGGGCCACCAGCGCACCCAGCAGCGGGTGATCGAGCGAGGGCGGAGCCGCCAACGCCTGGTCCAACAGCTCGAAGGTGTCCCCAGCCGATTCGTCGACCGATTCGCCGAGCACCTCGCGAACATGGGCAAAAGCCTCCTCTGCGGTCCGGTCTGGAGCGAAGCGGTGGTTGACCGTGACCGTGGCCCGATCCGGCACGACGTTGCCGGCCACTCCTCCCTCGACCCCGACGGCCTGCAGCGCCTCTCGAAACTCACAGCCGTTGAGCACTGGCCGGCGGGCCTCGTAAGCCGCGAGACGGTCAAGGACGACCGCGAGGCGGTGGATGGCGTTGCGGCCCATCCAGGGCCGAGCCGTGTGGGCGCGCTCCCCCGTCAAGGTCACCGCGGCGCGGAACGTGCCCTGACAGCCGGCTTCGACGCGGGCGTTGGTCGGCTCGCCGAGGATGGCGGCGTCGCCGGCGAGTAGGTCGGGCCGGTCCCGGAACAACTTGAGGAGGCCGTTGAACTCCGCGGCGATCTCCTCGCACTCGTAGAAGACATAGGTCACGTCGACCACCGGCTCGCTCACCGTGCGGGCCAACTCAAGGGCGACGGCCACGCCCGCCTTCATGTCGGACGAGCCAAGACCCCACAACGTGTCGCCGTCGATGCGGGCACCCGCGTTGTTGTTGACCGGCACGGTGTCGGTGTGGCCGGCCAGGATCAGTCGCTGGTCGCGTCCGAGATTGGTTCGGGCCACCAGGTTGTTGGCGTGTCGCTCCACGGTGAGCCACGGCACGTTCGCCAGCTCGGCTTCGAGGTGGTCGGTGATCGCCGCCTCGTCGTGGCTGACCGAAGGAATGTCGACCAGTTCGGCGGTAAGCGCGAGCAGGTCGGTCATCGTGCGCTCCTCATCCGACGTTCACCCCGGACTCGCGCAGGATGTCGTTGAGTTTGGCCTTGTCGTGGCGCTCGCCTTCGGTGAGGTGCTTCAGGATGAGCACGCACGGCAGACCGAACTCGCCACCCGGGAACTCCTTGCGCCGCGACGCCTGCACGCCAACCGACCACGGTGGCACCACGCCCCGACTCAGCTCCTCGCCGGTCTCGGAATCGATGACCGGGATCGACGGGTTGAGGATGACGCCCTCGCCGAGCACGCTGCCCGTTCCGACGCGGGCGCCTTGGGTGATCATCGAGCGGCTGCCGATCATGCACTCGTCCTCGATGATCACCGGCGCGGCCTGCGCGGGCTCCAGCACTCCGCCGATGCCGACGCCGCCAGAGAGATGCACGTTCTCACCGATCTGCGCGCACGAGCCCACCGTTGCCCACGTGTCGACCATGGTGTTTGCGCCGACTCTCGCGCCGATGTTCACGTAACTCGGCATCAAGATCACACCACGCTCGAGGAACGAGCCCCAGCGGGCCGAGGCTCCCGGCACCACCCGTACGCCCTGGCCGGCGTAGTCAGTCTTGAGCGGGATCTTGTCGTGGTACTCGAACGGTCCGTCGGCGATCGTTTCCATGCCCGACAGGCGGAACAGCAGCAGGATGGCGTGCTTGAGCCACTCGTGCACGACCACCTCGTCGCCCGCGACCTCCGCGACGCGGGCTTGGCCGGTGTCGAGCAGGTCGATGGCTTCCTTCACGCTGGCGTAGGCCTCGGTGTCGGACGGAGAGAGCTCGGCTCGGTTGTCCCAGAGCTCGGTGATCTGTGCTTGCAGGTCAGCCATGGCCGGCGACGCTACCGTCCGTGTCGTGC
>JBPCMH010000272.1:0-3747 GCA_051002495.1 Acidimicrobiales bacterium | reverse complement strand
GAAGCCCTGCGCGCGCTGGAACGAGGGGTTCTCGTGGTCGTAGATGGGCTTCATCGGGTCGGCGGCATCGATCGGGAGGTCGCCGTTCGCGTGCATCTCCTTCATGATGCGGTTGACGGGGCGGGTGAAGCCCTTGAGGCTTCGCGACTCGTCGTAGTCGCCGAGCTCGTAGACGGTGTCGCGGTCGCACTGGCCACCGTTGGTCGCGGCTGCGTGGATCACCTTCGCTTGAACGGGGCGGTTTGCCTGGAACAGCCGCATGAGCAGCTTCATCGCGGACGTCGGCATCCAGCCGAGCACGGCTTCAGCTGGCTGTTCGTCGGCCTCGCCCTCAGCGAGAAGCTTCGTGATCCCGGCTTGGAGCTGCTCGATCTCTTCCGAGTCGAGGCCCTCGACAACGCACGAGCCAGATCGCCGCGCTGATCCTTCGGCCGCCGGAGTAATGACCGACCCGGCCCTCGGGAGTCTTTAGCCCCGCAGACCGCGCAGCGGGTTGGGGGTCCACTCAGGCCAGGAGGGTTCCTCGAGCGGCTGACCGCGCGCGAACGCTGCGACCCGCCGGAGAGCTGCGGTCGTGATGCTGTTGTCGTACACGTGGGCCTCGTCGACCCGGCCGATGGCATCGACGACGAGCGGCCACAGGCGGCGGTAGCGCGACCGGATCTTGTCCTCGGGAACGTCGTGACCACCGACCCGTACCCGGTCGGCGACACGGGCGAACGCCAGCTCCTCGGGGACGATGACCAAGTGGAGGATGACGACGTAGCCGTTCGCCCGGGCCTGGTCGATCAGCGCGAGCTTCGATTCGTGGGAGAAGACCGTCTCGGCCACGAACGAGCGCCGCTCGGCGATGCGACGATCCCGCTCCTCGGCCGCGAGGACCGCGGCGTCGTAGGACCGCTCGACTTCCTCGCCAGGCCAGCGGTCATGGGCGATCTCGTCGGCGTTGACGAACTCGAGCCGCGTGGTCGGCCCGATGACCTTGGCGTACAGCGTCGACTTGCCAGCACCGTTCGGGCCGACGAGCAGGTGGAGAACGGGGGTGCTCACGCCCCGGCGTTGCGGTGCACGACCGTGCCGTCGTCATCGAGCTCAGACCAGCTCCGACCCGTGTCGGTGAGCTCGCCGGTCAGATCGAGCCCAGCGGCTGCGTCGTCCATCGCGTCCGCCCACGCGACCCTCACCACAGCCTGGTCGTAGTCACCCAGCGAGTCGTACGGCCGGCGGCCGTGCAGCACGTCGTCGATGGCCCCGTGGGACACCACGGAACGCTCGAGCTCCCGACCGATTCGCGCCCAGTGCGTCAACTGCTGTGCGGTGGACCGGTCGTGCGCCGAGCCAGCAGCCTGCGCGGCGGTATAGAGGTCAGCCTCGACTCGGGTCGGTGGAGAAAGTGCCATGCACCCCATTGTAGCAGTCTGCTACACGCTGGGCATGCCCGCCTGCGGGACGCTTCACCGGGTGCCCGCTGGTGGCCACCGGTGCTGCCCACGGGCGGCCATGGTGTGTGCCCGCTTGGCGTGTTGCTTGTCGGTCTTGGCGCCGCGGCTGCGCGGCGGATGCCCCCTTCCCGGTGTTGGGCGACACCTGAGATGAGCGTCTCGGGGTAGGGCGGCGTCACCGCAGTTGAGGACTGGGCGCCGCCGCAGGGCGGACGACACAGGGGTGGGGTGTGCACCCTGCCGGGCGCTCCATCAGCCCGACAGGGAGGTTCCCGCCATGATCGTCGTTCCCGATGAGCAGATCCCCGCCGTCGACTGTGCTTTGTGCGCAGGGAAGGTGGACTGTCCGTGCAGCGGTGAGCTGCGTCCGTGGGGGTGGGCACGTCGGCCGTGTGCTGCGTGCCGGTGACCGGGTGCGCGTGGTGTGGCCGCGGTGATGCTCGAACGCCGCGCCTGCACCATCGAGGTGATCGGCCCGGCGCTGCTGGCCGCCGCCCGCGGCGCCGGCCACCGACCCAATCGTGGCCAGCCTCGGGGTGCCGGGGGCCACCGTGCGCGGGTGGCTGCGACGCCGCCGCGCCCGCGCCGCCGACCTGGCCGTCCTCGCGACACGACTGGTCTACCTGTTCGATGCAAGCCTGGGCGGCCTCGAACCCGTCGGCGGATGGCCCCTACGCGACCGTGTGGTGAGCGATCAGGCTGCTCGACATGGCCACCAGCCCGTCTGAGCAGCTCCACCACACCGAGGACGTCGCAACCACTGCCGCGCTCCGTCGCCCTGCGCCCGCGTGCCCTCCCACGGTCAGCGACCCACGCGCTGGCCGTCGCCACGCCAGCGCGCGGGGGCTCGTCCACGTCACAGCCGGCCATGCGATGCCCGCACGTTCGCGTCGGCTTCTCATCCTCATCGAAAGATGTCGCCGCCATCCTCATTCTGCGTGTCGCCCTACCCGCTCCACTCGGCTCGAACCCACTCCTCGAGTTCGGCCACTGTACGGAATAGGGGCACACCGATCTCGTCCGCGAATTGGACCTCCCGGTCGGCGCCGGTGGATGCTCCTGGGAGCCGCAGGAGCGCATCGCACCGCCGCAGGAGTGCAAGGTCGCACTCGTACCAGAAGTCGATCGGCGGAGGTGTGACTAGGTGCCACGGTGCCACAAATGGGTCAGGTGAGGCACGTGCGGCGTGACAAGCCCAGCCTCGACCAGCTCGTTCGCTGCCAGGATCGCGTTGTGCGTGTTCTCCTCCGGATCCGGATTGCTGTAGGGCGTGGCGATGTACACGAGAGGCCGTTCGTCGTACCGCCGGGACATCTGTCGAGTCTTCCTTCCCGTGACGATGACGGGTTCCAGCGCTCCATGGGTCGTGTCGAGTCACGAGCAAGGACAAGATCGTGGCGATCTCGCAGCGCTGCTCCCTGTGGTTCGCTTCGATCGGCCCGGGCGACCACTTCGGTACTTTCGATTTTTTCGACTTGGCACGGTTCGTCGACCAACACACGAGCCCGGACTGCTCCTCGGCCCGGACGGTGAGCAGGTTCCGCTCCCGGCGGAGGTGTATCGGGTGCTGCGTCAAGTGGTCGATGTGATGCGCCAGGGCAAGGCGACGCTCGTCGCCCCGCAGGGGATGCTTCTCACGACCCAGGAGGCGGCTGACTTCCTCGGCATCAGCCGACCAACACTCGTGAAGCTCCTTGAGGACGGGGCCATCCCGTTCGAGCGTTCGAGAAACCGAATCGCCACCGCCGAGTCCGCCTGCAAGACCTGGTCGACTTCCAGGCCAGGCAGCGAAGCGAACGGCGAATGACCCTCGACCAGATGACCGAGGAGGCCAGCGAACTCGGCCTCTACGACGACCCACCCCCCGACTACGCCACGGCACTGAAGGAAGCACGTCGCCGACGGGCCTGCACAGCAGGCTGATCCATGGCGCGGTACACGGCGGTCCTCGACGCGTGCGTCCTCGTACCGATCGCGCTCGCTGATACGCTGCTCCGCGTCGCCGAGCGCGGGCTGTACCGGCCGCTGTGGTCAGAACGGATCCTCGACGAGACGGCCGGCGCGATCCTCGAGATCCATCCGGACCTCCCGCCAGACGCCGTACGGCGAAGGATCGACGCCATGAACCGCTCCTTCGAGGACGCGCTCGTCGACGGCTGGCAGGACCTCGAGGTCATCCGGGAGCAAGCCGCACACACTCGGCGACCGTCACTCGCGCCGACAGATCTCATCGCTCGACTTGCCAGATGCGGGGTGCCGTCATTCGCTGACGACGTCAGCCGGATGATCTGACAAAGCTCTACAC
>JBPCMH010000271.1:0-3570 GCA_051002495.1 Acidimicrobiales bacterium | reverse complement strand
ATCGCCGGTGGCGTCGAGTAGCCCTTCCTCGAGCATGAACCGCGCGCCATGGAATCCCTCTTCGCCGGGCTGAAACATGAACAGGACTCGGCCGGCGAGGTCGGCCCTGCGGTCGGCTAGCAGCCGGGCCGC
Source organism: Acidimicrobiales bacterium (assembly GCA_051002495.1). Lineage (GTDB taxonomy): Bacteria > Actinomycetota > Acidimicrobiia > Acidimicrobiales > CADCTF01 > JBPCMH01. The sequence goes on along the minus strand of JBPCMH010000271.1, from coordinate 3,438 downwards.
ACCCGCCAACATGGCGGTGTGCGCATCGTGGCCACACGCGTGCATCATGCCGTCGACTTCGCTGGCGTACTCGAGCCCGGTGTCCTCCGGCATCGGGAGCGCGTCGGTATCGGCCCGCAGCAGCACCGTCGGCCCAGGCTGGTCACCCTCCATGACGCCAACCACCGACGTGGTCGAGGTGCCGGTCGTGAGCTTGACCGGCAAGCCGTCGAGCGCGTCGAGGATCGCCTCCTGTGTGCGAGGGTTCTCCAGCCCGAGCTCGGGCCGGCGGTGTATCCGTCGCCGCAGGTCGATGGCGTCGTCGAGGACTGCGTGGGCAGCGGCAAGCAGATCAGCACTCATGACAGGGCAGTCTCGCGCCACCGGTAGCCTTCCCGCTGATGCGCAACCTCGCCGAGGATCTGGCTGAGATCCGTAAGCGACTCACCGAGGCCGATGACTACCTGGCCATCGAGGCCAAACGAGCGCGCTTGGTTGAGCTCGAGGTGGAGGTCGGCCGCCCGGATTTGTGGGACGACCCGGAGAAGGGTCGGGCGGTAAGCACCGAGTACAACCAGACCCTCGAAGACCTGAAGTTGGTCGACGACCTGACCGCCCGCTTCGAGGATGCGGAGACTCTTTATGCCATGGCGGTCGAGGAGAAGGACGAGTCGCAGGGCCCTGAACTCGAGGCCGAACTGGCGGCCTTAGCTAAGGAACTCAACCGGTTGGAGCTGCGCTCGCTGTTCACCGGCGAGTGGGATGAGCGCGACGCGGTGTGCGAGATCCACGCCAAGGATGGCGGCACCGACGCTCAGGACTGGGCCCAGATGATGCTGCGTATGTATCTGCGTTGGGCGGAGAACCGCGGCTTCGGTACCGAGATCGACGAGGTGTCCGAAGGACAGGAGGCCGGCATCTTGTCGGCCACGTTCATCATCAAGGGTCGCTATGCCTATGGGATGTTGTCGGCTGAGCGGGGCGTCCATCGGTTGGTCCGCATCAGTCCGTTCGACGCGCAGGCACGCCGGCAGACCTCATTCGCGTCGATGCAGGTGTACCCCTTCATGGAAGACCTGTCGGATGAGGTGCAGATCGACGAGAAGGACCTGAGGGTCGACACCTACCGGTCCTCGGGTGCCGGTGGACAGCACGTCAACGTGACCGACTCGGCGGTGCGCATCACCCACCTGCCTACCGGGATCGTGGTGTCGTGTCAGAACGAGCGCAGCCAGATGCAAAACAAGGCCAGGGCCATGCAAGTGCTGGCGGCCAAGCTGGCCGAGCTGGCCCGCCAGGATCGTCAGGACGAGCTCGAGTCGATCGCCGGCACGCAGGCTCAGGTGGGATGGGGGAGCCAGATCCGCTCCTACGTGCTGGCGCCGTACCAGCTGGTCAAGGACCTGCGCACCGAGCACGAGACCGGCAACGTGCAAGCCGTGATCGACGGCGATCTCGACGAGCTGATGGAGTCGTGGCTCCGCTGGCGCCGGGCCAGCGAAGGCTGATCTGGGACCAGCCGCTGGCGCCGCCTGTGACCACTTCCTGCCCCTGCCTATGACACAGGGTGAACGGGTGTCGCTGGTAGCCTCGGACAGCCAGTTGGTGCGTCCGTTGCCGGCCGGCCACCCCCACCATGATCAAGCTCGAGAACGTCTCCAAGTCCTATAAGGGCAGCACGGTGGCCCTGCGCGAAGCGTCCGTTGACGTGCGCAAAGGCGAGTTCGTGTTCCTCGTCGGTCCGTCTGGATCCGGCAAGTCGACCTTCCTTCGCCTTCTGACCAAAGAGGAGGAGCCCGAGAGCGGCCGCATCTTCGTTGCGGGCAAGGACATCGGCCAACTCTCGAGCTGGAAGGTGCCCTATCTGCGGCGCAACATCGGCAGCATCTTTCAGGACTTCAAGCTGTTGCCCAACAAGTCGGTGTACGAAAACGTGGCCTTCGCCCTTGAGGTGATCGGCCGCCCGAAGCACATCGTGGCCCAGAACGTGCCGCAGATCCTCGACCTCGTTGGCTTGTCGCCGAAGACCGACGATCTGCCCCACGAGCTCTCCGGTGGTGAGCAGCAGCGGGTGTGCATCGCCAGAGCCTTCGTGAACCGACCGTTGATCCTTCTTGCTGACGAGCCGACCGGCAACCTTGACCCCAACACCTCCGTCGGCATCATGCGGCTCCTCGACCGGATCAACCGCACCGGCACCACCGTGCTGATGGCCACTCACGACCAAGGGATCGTCGACTCCATGCGGCGGCGGGTCATCGAGCTCGACCGAGGAATCGTGGTGCGCGACCAGGCTCGCGGTGTCTATGGCTACGGCACCTGATTCCGAAGCCATCGCTCGCCGGCATTGCCGCCACCTTCGGCATCCTCGCCGTTCTCGTAGCCCACAGCCTTCGGGTTGCCGCATTCGCCTTCCGTAAAGGAGACGACCTCTGATGGCCATATCTGTTGACTACGTGGTGAGGGAGACGGCGATGAACCTTCGCCGCAACCTCCTCATGACCATTGCTGCGGTCCTCACCGTCGGCGTGTCGCTCTCGCTCGTCGGATCAGCGCTGCTGCTCCGTCAAGGGGTGTCGAAGGCGACGATCCAGTGGCGCGGCGGCGTCGAGTTGTCGATCTTCATGAACCCCGATGTCGCGGCCCAGCAGCGCGACTCGATCGAGGCCCAGCTCGAACAGATGCCCGAGGTCAAGCGCATCACCTTCGTCGACCAAGAAGCCTCCTACGCAGAGTTCACGACGATGTTCTCGAACTCACCAGATTTTTACGAGAGCGTGACCGCAACCGACCTCCCGCCGTCGTTCCGCGTGGTGCCACAGCAGCCGGAGTTTGCTGACGGGGTGGGGGAGCGGTTCAAAGGCGTCGAGGGCGTCAGGGATGTGGTCTATGCCAAGGACACGGTGAAGACCTTGCTGACGGTCACCCGATATCTCCAGTTGGGCTTTGCCACGGTTGCCGCGGTGTTGTTGCTCTCGGCGTTGCTGTTGATCTTGAACACGATTCGGATGGCGATCTTCTCCCGCCGTCGCGAGGTGGCGGTCATGAAGCTGGTCGGAGCCACCAACTGGTTCATCCGCGTGCCGTTCATGCTTGAGGGCATGATCCAGGGCCTTGTCGGTGGCGCGGCCGCCTTCGGCGTGGTGTGGGCGGCCCGGGCGGCGGTCGATCGGGTCATCCAGAACAACGAGTTGTTCCGTGAGTTCGCGGTCTCCACCTCCGATGTGGTCGGCACCGGAATCTTCATCCTGATCATCGGGGCCCTGGTTGGCGCCATCGGCTCGGCCTTCGCTGTGTCTCGCTTCCTCGACGTCTGATTTCTCCGGTTCCTTCTTAGGTGGGCGGTGTTCGCCGCCGATGCAGTCCAAGTGCACCGATTTGGACGCGGCGCGGGCGCGCCAGTTGCTCATGTGACTAAAGTTGTTCCTGTGACTCGTGGTTGGCGCGCCCTGACCCTGC
>JBPCMH010000270.1:0-3399 GCA_051002495.1 Acidimicrobiales bacterium | reverse complement strand
CTTCACGGGCGCCCTCCAGCACCTGGGGGTAGCGGGCGTCAGGATCCGGCTCGTTCCTCGACTCCACGGTCACCGTGTGGTTCCAGCTGTCGCCGAAGTCGTATGGCCAGACGAGGGTGGCGCCGTCCCGCGGCAGGATCTGCCCCACGGTGACCTTGCGCTCGTCGATGGCGTGATCCGAGTCGAGGTCGGGACCGGCGAAGATGACGCCGTCGCCGACCTGGAAGTCGTGGAGGTGGTAGCCCTCCCAACCCATCGCCGCCTCGAGGATCTTGGACAACTTCGGGAGCTTGGTGTCCTCCTCTACCACGACACGGCGCCAGATCGGCGGCTCGACCTCTTCGAGCTGGACGTGGAGGACGTAGACGACTGGACCGAAGTACATGCGCGAAGAGTCTGTCGTCTCCAGCGCGGCGCAGGAACCCGACGCTCCCGTGGATGTCACCGAGCACGAACACCCGCTCCATATCCGTCGCTTCACTCGCCATCAGCCCAGTCTCGCTGGACGAGGTGACAGGGACCTCCTGGATTGGGCGACGCGAAGTCGGCTCCTACAACCCCAGCGCCAGTTGCAGCGAGCGGCGGGCCTGGACGCCGACGCAGAGAAGGAACAGGTCGAGCGGAAGTGTGCCGACGCCCTCAGCCATCGCCTCGGGATGGGCGACGACGGCCTGTGGGGCGACGATGTAGCAGCGGCCCTCGAAGCGGGGATGCCGTTCCATGAAGGCACGCACTCCGGCCCGAGAGTGTTGCGGTGATGACCCGATCTCGAAGGCGAGCGGCTCGTCGGGATGGTCGTAGACGACGTCAACCTCGCTGTTCCGTTCGCGCCAATGGTGGAGGCGAACCCCTGAGTGGAGGGCCAACGAGCGGAGCGTCGCAGCGACGAGGTTCTCCAGCAGCAAGCCGAGTTCGGCTGGATCGTCGAGCGGCGCCAGGCCGCGCTGCAACGCAGCGTTGCGGACCGCACCGTCGACAAAATACAGCTTCCGGCCACGCCGCTGGATCGCCGACTCGGTGCCCGAGTAGTTGGGGAGCGTGAACACCAAGAACGCCTGCTCAAGGTAGCTGAGGTAGCGGTCGAACGTGGGTTGCGAAAGACCGAGGTCACTGCAGATGTTGGTCGGCGAGAGGATCCCGGTGACTTGGGCTGCGAGCACGTAGAGCAGCCGCTCGAGCATCATCGGGTTGTCGAGCCCGAACGACTGCGGGATGTCCTTGTAGATGGCGCGCTCGACGGCGTCGGCACGGAGCACCTGCTGCGACTCGAGGAGCCGGCTGCCTTCGTCCTCACCCTCGACGCGCCGATTCAGCAGTTCTGGGAAGCCACCGACCAGCATGAAGCCCCTCCTTGACACCTCGAGCTTGGCTTCGGCCCGCTGGCCAGTCGGGAGTGAGCGGATTGTGTCGGCCAAGGTCGATTCAGCATCGAGGTCGACGTCCTCGCCGAGAAGATCGAGGAACTCGTCGAACAGGTAGGGAGTCAGGTGCTGCTCCGACCAGCGGCCGATGCCGCTCTCGAGCCGCCGTTCACGTAGGGCTGCCGTGGCGCTCGACGTTGCGGCTATGCGCACCGGCCAGCCGTCGTCGAAGAATGTTTTGAGCCACAGGTCCCAGGAGTCGGTATAGACGAGCTCGTCGAGCATGAGGAACGCGGGCTGCTCTGGGGTCGCGTCAGTCTGAGACAACACGTGGCGGACCAGCGCGCCGAGGTTTTCCTGGAGAAGCAGTGGGTGATCCAGACGGAGCCACCAGATCCTGTTGGGTGAAATCCCGTCATTGATGAGGTGGCGAACCGTCTGGTAGAGCGCGGTCGTCTTGCCAACGCGACGGGGCCCCAGGACGATCTGGAACCGGTGAGGGGCGTCGTCGCGCAGCCGCTTCCACAGCAGCTGAGCGAGAGTGCGTTCGACATCTCGCGCGAGGCTGGCCGGGACCTCCCCGGTTCGATGCCAGGGGTTCTGTTCTTCGAACACTCGCTGGAGGTCTTCAGGCTTGGGTCGCCACGTAGCCATCACACTCTCCGATCCGTGTGGCTTCTGGACGATTTAACATTCATGAGGTGAATGCTAACGCGCGAACTACAAACATTCCGGCGGTGGCGCGAGGCTTGCGGGCGCCGACTCCAGCACCGGTCAGCCAAGTCCAGCCTGTCATCCGTGACGACGGAGCTATCCTTGGTCCCGGCTGCTGGCGCAAGGCCTGCCGGTTCGCAACCGGAAGTAGCGCAAAAACGGGTGACCCAGGTTCGAGCCCTGGCGGGCTTCGGCTCGTAGCTCAACAGGAAGAGCAACCCGTCTTTTCTCAAAGCACCCCACGGGCTGCAAGGGCAGCCCGGAGAGAAGCGCCCGTTGGGCAGACGGGCTCGTACTCGCTTGCAGGATTGTTGAGCGCCACCCTGAATGGGGACGGATAGGGCAGTTGGCGACCCGTCCGATGAGCACGGTGCCGTCCCTCACTCGCTGCGGTGACAGGTCAGCGCCGCTTTCGGAGCGTTCTCGCTGGTCAGCGAATCGGCCTGATCTGACCGTCGAGATCAAGCACCTCCCGGTGCAGCTCACCCCCGGCTGACGGGCGACACCCCGACTGCTCTGGGGATCCTCTGGGCTTCGGTAGGGTCGCGACGGTGCAGGGCGTGATGATGTCGAGGAGCGAGTCGGTCGCGATGACTGTCGCCCTTGCGTCGCCCGTCGTCGGTCTGGCCCTGCTGATCTCCGCGCCGTCGATCGACGGCCACTGGGACCATCAGCCCTCGCACTTCTGGATCGTGCTCGGCGCCGCGCTCGTGGCCGGAGCGGTCGGCTGGTCAGTCGGGGTGTCCGCGAGACGTCGTGCCGATGCCCGGCTCGCGTTGGTGTCGATGTCTTTCATGACCGCTGCGGCATTCCTCGGTCTGCACGCGCTCGCGACGCCACGGGTGCTCCTCGACCGCAGCAACGCTGGCTTCGTGGTCGCCGTCCCGGTCGGCCTCGTCGGTGCAGCGGCATTCGCCCTGTGGTCGGCTGTGCCGCTCGAGGGCGACCGCGCCCGATGGGTCTCATCGCACATCTCCCAGCTCCGGGCGCTCCTGGCGGGCACGGCAGCGGTGTGGGCATGTTGGTCGCTCGCCGAGCTCCCGCCGCTCGACGACCCGACGCCGATCGAGTCCGGATCACCCACCATGGTGGTGTTCGGTGCACCGGCCGCGATCGGCTTCGCCATCGCCGCCTGGCGCTACCTGGTGCTCGCCCGACAGCGGCGCGCCCGACTGCTGGTCGCCGTCGCCGGGGCGTGGGTGCTGCTGGCCGAGGCGGCGGTCGCCGTGGCGATCACCGAGAGCTGGCGAGCGTCGTGGTGGCTCTGGCACGGGCTGATGGTCGCGGCGTTCGGGGCCATCGCCACCGGCGCCGCGCGCATGCC
>JBPCMH010000269.1:0-2603 GCA_051002495.1 Acidimicrobiales bacterium | reverse complement strand
CTATCTCCCCGAGCGCCACCCGCTCCCTCTTCTTGAGCTTCAACGGGGCAGCTATCGCGATCGGCACTCACCCACCCTAGCCCACGTTGCTATTTCAACGACGGACCACTAGGGCCCCAGAACGTGTCGAAAGCTTCGAGATCGAGGGGTGCTGACCAGACCGAAGTGATCTTGCCCTGTTCGATTCGGAAGAGGAGTGCGTGCTCAAGATCGAGGATCCGTCCGTCTCGCTTGGCCGTGGCGTTGAATACCGCCGCGGCATGGTCGTCACCGGCCATGACGTCGAGGACCTCCAACCGGAAGGTCTCGTTGGTCAACTGGCTGTTGCGCGCCAGTTGGCGTACGACCTCGTCTCGCCCGGTGAACGTTCCTGACAAGATGCTGTCGCCGGGCGTGTGCCAGACAACTCGCGCCGACAGCCGCGACTGGATCGCGTCAATGTTGCCCTTTTCGAATGCGCTGAAGAGCGCACGCACAAGGTCTGCATTCGGATGGTCAATCATGTGCTCGGTGCTCCTCGAATCGGTACGAGCGTCGGCTCCGAACGCTAATGGGGATCGACCATCCGCGTACAGGATCGCGGCGCTCGTTACGGTCGTGCCGGATGGCTTTGGCGGCGGGACGCCCCGCGCGACGTGTCGATCGGGACGACCTTGAGGTGCTCACGCGCAGCCACCTGCCGCTCGTGTACAAGAGCGTGGCCCGGGTGATTGGTCGGATCCCTCGACAGCCTCGAGACGATGACTTGGTCGCGGCCGCCATGATGGGTTTAGTACAAGCCGCGATTGCCTTCGATCCGGCCCGCAACGTGTCCTTTGCTGGGTTTGCCGCGCTGCGGGTTCGGGGCGCGGTCCTCGACGAGCTCCGGCGGACCGACTGGGCCAGCCGACCGGTTCGCACTCGAGCTAAGCGAATGCAAGCCGCGTCAGAACGGCTGACGGGCGCACTCGGCCGGCACCCGACTGACGCGGAGTTGGCCAACGACCTCGGCATCGACGTCGATGAGCTGCACCACCTCGTGGGCGACGTCCATCGGGCGCTCGTGCTTTCGATCACCCCGGCGGGCGATAGCAGTCCCGAGGTCGCCGGTGAGGGCTCAGACCCGCTCACCGCGATTCTCGAACAAGAGACCCGGGACCGGCTTAGCGCGGCAATCGCGGATCTGCCCCCCCGGCTTCACACGGTGATCGTTGGCTACTACTTCGACGGTCGCACGATGCGTGATCTGGGCGAGCAGCTCGGCGTAACCGAGTCTCGGGTGTGTCAGTTGTGTGGCGAGGCGGTCGATCGCCTGCGCGGGGCGGTCGTCGACCGTCCGTGGCGAGTGGTGGCGCAGACCTGAATCAGGCGGTCGCGACCTGCTGGTTGCGACGACGACGAGAGCGTCCACTCTCGTTGTCGCGCATCACGACGATCGCGACGCCAGCCATCACCCCGCCGAGCGCCGGCACGGTGGCCAAGAGCATCCGATCGGCCGCAGCTCGCTCGCACTGCTCCGTCGGCAGCGACACCTTGGCCGGTTCCCGTACCGCTCCGAGCATCGACGCCAACGGCCCATCACAGCGCTCCCCGGCCGTTTCGTAGGGGGCAAGGCCAACCGCGGCTCCGCCGATCAGGCCGGCGAGCAGGAAGAGCGAGGGGATGAGCACCTGATAGCGGCGCCCAGCCGGACGCTCACGGGCCGGCTTGGACGCTTTGGTGGTGTGACGTACCTCGCGCCGCTCGGCTCGCGCCGCGCGTCGACGCTGGGACCGGCTCAATGGCGGCGGCGTCTGCAGTTGGGTGATCAGATCGTTGAGTTGACCGCGGATCGCCATGCTCTGGTGGGACACGATGTCATCGACGTCGCCGGCCATCGTCTGCTGATGGCGGCCGATAACCTCGGCCAAGGTGAGTACGGCCTCCTCGAGGCCTCGCACATGGTTCTGCAGCCAGTCCAACTGCGCCGACGTGTGCTCTGGGGCAGCAAGGGTCGCGGGACCGGTGGTCAGGCTGGGCGGCGGCTGCTGCGGTGTTGGTGTCTCAGCGAGAAGATCGCTGCCCGTCGCGTGGTTCACTTCCAAAAGGGACATAACGCTCGAAGTCATCGGCCGGAATGGGCAAACACTTGAGCGCCGTAAACCGCCTCCCGGCCCCACCGTTGTGGCGGGCCGGGAGGAGACCGACGTGTTGTATCAGCGCTTCTTGGTTGCCTTCTTTGCTGCGGTCTTCTTGGCAGCCTTGGCCGGCGGCGCAGCCAGCGGCCAGACACCCTTGGCCAGCTTGGGAGCCTGGCTGGGAGTCATGACAGCGTCCTTGAAGCCTTTGAGCGGGGTGATCCTGGCCTTCTTCGAGGCCTTGATCTTGATCGTCTCACCCGTGGCCGGGTTGCGCCCCATGCGGGCGGCGCGCTCAACCTTGGCGAACTTGGCGAAGCCGGAAATTGCCACCGGCTCCCCCTTGGCGACCACACCGGTCACCACATCGGTGAAGCCCCTGAGAAAGGCGTCCACCTGCTTGGCCTCCTCGCCCGTGTGGGCGGAGATGGCCTTGACAAGATCCCTGCGGTTCATCTGACCTCCATAGACGGATTCCGTGCGGCGCACAGTCTTTCAAATGATTGA
>JBPCMH010000268.1:0-4678 GCA_051002495.1 Acidimicrobiales bacterium | reverse complement strand
GGGTTGTTGTGCTCGCGGGAAAGGGGAACAACGGGGCCGACGGTCGCGCCGCCGTGTCGGGCCTCAGCCGTCGCGGCGTTCGCTGCGTGGTGGTCGACGCGGCCGACGCGCCTGCCGAACTTCCCGCGTGCGACCTCGTGATCGACGCGGCCTACGGCACCGGGTTCCGCGGCAGCTTCGACGCTCCCGAGATTGACGCCCCACTGGTGCTGGCTGTCGACATCCCGTCCGGTGTCGACGGTGACACCGGTGCCGTTGGCGGATCGCCCCTTGCGGCCGATGCCACCGTGACCTTCGCCGCGCTCAAGCCGGGTCTGGTGATCGGCGATGGACGCGAGCTGGCCGGCGTCATTGACGTCGCCGACATCGGGCTGGCCGTCGACGGCGCGTCCATTCACCTCGTCGAAGATGTCGATGTCGCGTTGTGGCTACCAAAGCGGTCCCCGTCATCACACAAGTGGGAGACCGCCGTGCGTGTCGTCGCCGGGTCGGACGGGATGACCGGAGCAGCCTCGCTGACTGCTGCGGCGGCCATGCGGGGAGGCGCCGGCTATGTCGCGCTCGGGGTTCCCGGCGCGCCGTCGTCGCTGTCGGCCGGCCCAGTCGAGGCCGTTACCGACGCCCTGCCAGCCGTTGGCTGGGCCGACGCCGTGTTGGCCAACCTGGGTCGATTCTCCGCGCTGGCTGTCGGACCGGGTCTCGGGCGAGATGAGGGCACCATGGCCGAGGTGCGGCGGTTGGTGGCCGCAGCCGATCTGCCGGTGGTCATCGACGCCGACGGCCTCGCCGCCTACGACAAGATCGACGGTGCGCCGTTCGCTCAGCGGGCCGCGGCGACGGTGTTGACGCCCCACGATGGTGAGTTCGCCCGGTTGATGGGCGGCCCTCCCGGCGTTGATCGCATCGCCGCTTGTCGTGAGTTGGCTCGAAGGTCTGGCGCGGTCGTGCTGCTCAAAGGGTCGACGACGGTCGTGGCCGACCCCGAGGGCGATGTCCTGCTCGCCGCAAGCGGCTCGGCTCGCCTGGCCACCGCCGGCACCGGCGATGTGCTCACCGGCATCGTCGCCGCGTTCCTGGCCGGGGGCCTCTTGCCTGACTTGGCCGCGGCGCTTGCCGCCCACGCTCACGGATCGGCAGCCAGCCTCGGCCCGTCGGTGGGGCTGGTGGCCAGCGATCTCGTCAACTTGTTACCGACCTACTTCGATCGGGTGTCCGCATGAGCGATCTCCATCCCCTCCACCGTCCAACGTGGGCCGAGGTCGACCTCGCCGCGATCGCGCACAACGTTGGCCACCTCAAGGCCCTGGCCTCACCGGCCAGGTTCTGCGCGGTCGTTAAGGCCGACGGGTACGGCCACGGCGCAGTCGAGGTGAGCCGGGCCGCGCTGCGGGGCGGCGCCGACTGGTTGGCGGTGGCCTTGGTCGAGGAGGGAATCGCCCTCCGGGAGGCAGGCATCGACTCCCGCATCCTGCTGCTGTCAGAGCCACCCCCGCAGGCGATGGAGGCGGTCGTCGAGCACCGCCTGACCCCAACGCTTTACACCCGAACCGGGGTCGAGGCCGCCATCAAGGCAACCAAGGGCAACGACGATCCCCTTCCGGTTCACGTGAAGATCGACACGGGCATGCACCGAGTCGGTGCCGACCCCACCGGTGCCAAGTCGGTGGCTGCCGCGGTTGCCGCCGACGACACTTTGCGTCTCGAGGGCGTGTGGACCCACTTCGCCGTGGCCGACGAGCCTGACCGTGACGACTTCACCGCGACCCAGCTCACCGTGTTCGAGGCTGCCCGCGAGTCGCTCCCGCCAGCCGAGATGTATCACGCAGCCAACTCTGCGGGCATGTTGGCCCACCCGAAGGCTCGACTCGACCTGGTGCGGGCTGGCATCGCCATGTACGGCTGCTCACCCAGCCCGGCACTCGACGACCGGTGCGGCGATCTGCGTCCTGCGCTGTCGCTCAAGGCCAGGGTGTCGTTGGCCAAGCGGGTGGCCGCGGGCGAGTCGCTGTCGTACGGCCTGCTCTACACGGTCAAGGTCGACAGCCTGGTAGCGACCGTGCCCCTCGGCTACGCCGACGGTGTGCCGCGCGGGCTCGCTCTCGCCGGGGGAGAGGTACTCATCGGCGGGCGCCGCCGACCCATTGCCGGCACGGTGACGATGGATCAGCTCCTCGTCGACTGCGGGCCAAACGAGAAGGTGTCGGTGGGCGACGAGGTCGTGTTGATCGGTCGCCAGGGCAATGAGCAGATTCTGGCCGACGAATGGGCCGAGCGGATGGGCACCATCAACTACGAAATCCTGTGCGGCATTGGTCCCCGCGTCCCACGGGTCTACCTGGAAGCCTGATCTCATGGCCCGTCCGACATGGCAGAAGGCAGCCATCGCTGTCGCCGGTGTCGCCGCCGCGATCGCGGTCGAGCAGGCGACGGTCGGTCGGGCCCGGCGGTCGATCGATCGAGACGTCGTGGATGGCTTTCGGATGCCTAACGACGCCGTTCGGCACACGATCGAGGTCAGCGACGGGGGACGGGTTCACGCGGTGGAGAGCGGCAGCGGGCCGCCCATCGTGTTCCTTCACGGCGTTACGCATTGCAGCGACGTCTGGAGCTGGCAGTTCGAGGATCTGCGGTCGCGCCACCGCCTGATCGCCCTTGATCACCGCGGTCACGGCCAATCAGCCGCGGGGAGCGATCCGTGGACGATCGCTCGCCTCGCCAAAGACGTGGCGGAAGCGTTGCACGGGCTCGACGTCGACCATGCGCTCATAGTGGGTCACTCACTGGGTGGCATCGTCGCTCAGCAGCTCCTGCTCGACCAGCCCGACCTGATCGGATCGAGGATCAGTGGTGTGGCGTTGATGGCGACGACCGCGGGCGGGCTCAACGTCGTGCCCGCGGCGTGGGCCGGTGTCGCTCGCGCCGGGGTCTCGGTCGCTCGACGAGGGCTCGGTGTCGCGGGGCGGGTGCAGCAGCGGGTGATCGGCCCGAACGACGTGGCGTGGGCGATGTTTCGGTTCGGGTTCGGATCGAAGGTCGACCCCACCCACGTCGAGCTCACCCGGCGGCTCACCGCGGCCACCCCGCTCTCGACGCTGAGCGAGCTGCTCGAAGATGTCGTCGGCTTCGATCTCCGCGACCGGCTCACCGAGATCGGCGCTCCCGCGCTCGTGATCGCCGGGAGCCGTGACCTGGTCACGCCGCTCTCCGGTTCGAGGCTGATCGCGGAGCGCATCCCGGACGCCCGCCTCGAAGTGCTCACTGGGGCCGGACACATGGTGATGCTCGAGCGGCGCGGACCGGTCTCGGAACTCATCGAACGATTCGCTCACGAGATCATCTCGGCCGCACGACGATGATCACCGACGTCGACGGCGTCCGCCTTGGCCATTGGACCGATCCGGCCGCCAAGACCGGGTGCACGGTGGTGCTCTTCCCGGCCGGCACGGTGGCCTCCGGTGAAGTGAGGGGCGGTGCTCCCGGCACAAGGGAGTTCGCGCTTCTCGAGCCCGGACGGTTGGTCGAACACGTCAACGCGGTCGTGCTGGCCGGTGGTTCGGCATTCGGACTAGCCGCCTGCGACGGCGTGATGGGTTGGTGCGAAGAGCGGGGCATCGGGTTCCCAACTGCGCACGGGCCGGTCCCGATTGTGGTCGGCATGGTCATCTACGACCTCGGCGTCGGCGACCCCTCAGTTCGCCCAGGGTCAGCCGAAGGCCGCGCCGCGTGCGAGACGGCCGTGGCCGCCGCAGGCTCTCTTGACCCCGCGACCGGCGCGGGGGCAGGGGCGACCGCATCGAAGTGGTGGGGTCCGGAGTCTCGTCGCGCCGGAGGGATCGCGTCGTCCAGCATCACCGACGGCGCGCTCGTTGTCGGTGCAGTGGTGGTGGCGAACCCGATCGGCGACCTACGCGAGCGAGCAGCCGAGCGGTCGGCAAAGGGGGCGGCCGGGGTGCGGGCTTTCGAGAACACCACCATCGGCGTGGTGGCCACCAACGCTCGCCTCGACAAGGGCGAGTGCCACCTGGTGGCGCAGTCCGCCCACGACGGTCTTGCCCGGGCCATCGAGCCTGTTCACCTGCGAGAGGATGGCGATGCGTTCGTCGCGGCAGCCACGGGACAGATCACGGCTCCGGTCGATGCGGTGCGGGTCTTGGCCGCCCGTTGCGTCGAAGCCAGCCTCCGGGCCGCGCTGGCCTAGCCGACGGTCGGAGAACCGCAGGCCCGCCGGTAGGATCGAACGCGTGCCTGCGATCCTTGATGCTCTGGCACGGGAGGCCGCAGGGTGCACCCGTTGCCCGCTTGCCGCTACCCGCACCCAGGTGGTGTTCGGTGTGGGTGATGTCGCGGCCGATCTCATGTTTGTCGGAGAGGCGCCCGGACGGGAAGAAGATCTCAAAGGGGAGCCGTTTGTCGGTCGATCCGGCCAACTCCTCGACAGGCTGGTCGCCGAGGAGATCGGCCTGACCCGCGACGCGTTCTACATCGCCAACGTCGTCAAGTGCCGCCCGCCCGGCAACCGCGATCCGGCCAAGGACGAGGTCTCAGCCTGTCGGCCCTACCTGGAAGGCCAGGTCGATCTGATCGAGCCCCGAGTGATCGTCACGCTGGGTAACTTCGCTACCAGGTTGCTGCTCGACACCGACCAGGGCATCACCAAGGTGCGCGGCAAGGTCTATGC
>JBPCMH010000267.1:0-2773 GCA_051002495.1 Acidimicrobiales bacterium | reverse complement strand
CCGGCAGATCCAGAGCCGCCAGCGAGCGAAACCCCTCCGAGATCCCCTGGATGATGTGGTCGAACGAGCAGCCGGCGCCCATGCCCCCAACGCTACGCAGGCCGTGTGACATCCAAGATCGGTGGTGGGGTCCACCAGACTGGCGAGCCGCGCCCGAAGAGAGCGATCGTCAACAAACCCACCAATAGGCCTCCACATTAGTAGGTTTGTGACGTTCGATGAGGAGCTTCCAGCACCCCCGCACTCTGGCCCCCGTGCCGGGCGACGCCGTCACCATCCTTCGGCGCGTCGACCTGGCCGCGGGCGGGGAGGCCCGCTTTGCTGACCAGCTCCCGCAGCTGCTGGACGCGCTCCGGGAGCAGGCGCGCATCGAGTCGGTCACGGCCTCGAGCGCCATCGAGGGCGTCCTCGTCGACGCGTCGCGCGTCCCTCGCCTCGTATCCGGGAAGGCCGAGCGGTTCCGCGACCGATCCGAAGCCGAGTTCGCCGGGTACACGGCCGCACTCGACTACCTGAACGACGAGGATCCCGGTGAGCTGAACGTCGGTCTCGTCCTGCACCTGCACCGGCTGCTGTTCTCCCACACTGCCGGCGGTGGCGGAGCCTTGAAGCTCGAGGACAACCTCGTCATCGATCGCCTGGGCGACGGCACCCGCACCGTGCGCTTCAAGCCCGTGAGCTGGAGAGAGACGCCCCACTTCGTCGAAGAGCTCGTCGCCCGGACCTCCGACGAGCTAGCGGCCGGCACGCACCACCCGCTCATCGTCACCGCCGCCGCCGCGCTCGACCTCCTCTGCATCCATCCCTTCACGGACGGCAACGGCCGCGTGGCCCGCTTGCTCACCGCCAACCTGCTCCAGCGCACCGGCTACGGCGTGGGCCGCTACGTGAGCATCGAACAGCTCATCTACGACGCCAAGGACGGCTACTACGACACCCTCGCCCGTTCGACGGAATGCTGGTTCGACGACGGCTCGCACGACCTGTGGCCGTGGGCCCGGTACCTGCTCGAACGGCTCGACGAGGCCTATGCCCGGTTCGGTGAACGGATGGCAGCCGGGACCTCGGGTGGGACCAAGCAGGACCGCGTACGCGACTACGTGCTCCTCCACGCTCCAGCGACCTTCACCATCGGCGACATCCGCCGGGCGATCCCCGGCATCAGCGACAACACGATCCGCCTCGTCCTGGCTGAGCAGAAGCGAGCGGGCCGGATCGCCAACGATGGCACTGGCCGATCGGCCACGTGGCGTCGGAGGTAGCCGAGGATGCCATCAGCGGTTGGTGACGGCGACCAGGTCGATGTCGTCGCCGACGGCTGCTCGCGAACGATCCACTCGTCAAGCGGAGCGGTGTTTCGGAGGGGCATCGCGCAGCCGCTTCCTGACCTGCTCCAGCAGCTGGCCGGGCTGGAGCTTCGGGACCGGAGGGGCTGCGTCTGCGGCAGCGATCTGAAGTGTCAGCCACGCGACGAACTCTGGGTCCGCCATGGATCGCTCGATGTAAGCCTGGGAGTCCACCCTGATCGCCTCCGTGTCCGCCTGCTCAGGAGTGAGATCGGACGTGGGCGAGCCAGGTGCGTCGAGCTCGTCGATCCGCTCCTCGAGCCAGGCCCGCTTCACGGGATCGGCCAAGAACTGCTGGGCGTACTCCAAGGTTGCCTCGCGCCCGGCCTGGGCGAACCGCTGCTCGGGGGTGGCGTCGTCGTACCGGCGGACCATGCCCACCACGCTACTGACGGGGTACGACAGCCCGTCGCTCCCCGGTCGCACGACGCGGTCACGGGTACCCTGATCGGCGTGCGCATCCGAGCGGATCTGGAGATCGACGACCAGAGCCTCGCCGAGATCTGCCGGCGCTGGCACCTACGCGAGCTGTCCTTGTTCGGATCTGTCCTCCGTGATGACTTCGGGCCTGAGAGTGACGTCGACCTGCTCTACGCCTTCGAAGATGGTCACGTCCCCGGCTGGGCGATCGTCGACCTTGCCGACGAGCTGGAGACCCTCTTCGGGCGTCGGATCGATCTGGTCGGTCGCGGGTCCGTCCATTGGCTCATCCGCGACGAGGTCCTCGCCCAGGCGAGACCACTCCATGCCGCCTGAGCGCCGACCGGAGCTGCTTTGGGCAACGGTGGGCAGGGTGGCCAGCGTTCGCGAGGCAGTGGCGGCGATCCTCCAGCGCGATCACCCCCTCGTGGCGGAGGCCCTACGCCAGCGACGAGAGGCGGACTGATGGCGGCACGGAAGAAGCCCGCCGGGCCGACACCGGTGGAGGCGACCACCCACGCCGACACGCGCGTGAACATCCCCACCGGGGAGCTGGCCGGTTTCGTGGCTGACGACGAGAAGGCGCCCAAGGACCAGCTCTACCCGCGCGATCCCACCCTCAACCCGCAGCTCGTGTGGAAGGGCAAGGACGCCCAGGACCTGGCCGAGCACCTGGCCGTGGCCACGGTGCCCGTCTACATCCAGGAGAAGGTCGACCCGCGCGCCCTCGTCGAGAACCTGCGGGCCACCGCGGCGGTACCCGAGGACGAGCCCGAGCTGCGCCTCTTCGACGACTTCGACGGGTTGGAGTTCGACGACCTCGTCGACTTCTACGCCCACGAGGGCAACTGGTCGAACCGGATGATCCTGGGCGACTCGCTGCTGGTGATGAACAGCCTGGCCACCAAGGAGCGCATGGCCGGCAAGGTCCAGATGGTCTTCGTCGACCCGCCCTACGGCATCAAGTGCGGCTCCAACCGGCAGGTCAGCACCCGCAAGCGCGAGGT
>JBPCMH010000266.1:0-3302 GCA_051002495.1 Acidimicrobiales bacterium | reverse complement strand
CCGAGGTGGAGGCAGCGCTCTTCGAGCACCCGGCCGTCGCCGACGTCGCCATCGTCGGCATTCCCCACCGGGAGCTGGGGGAAGAGGTCGCCGCGGTGGTGCAGGTCAAGCCGGGGCTGGAGGTCTCGGCCACCGCCCTCCAGGAGCACGTCTCGCGGCGGCTCGCCCGCTTCAAGGTGCCGTCCCACGTCGTCTTCCGGGAGCAGCCGCTCCCGCGGACGGCCACCGGGAAGGTGTTGAAGAGAGAGCTACGGGAGAGCCTGACCGCGCACTGACCGGTCGCTTCGACGTCGTCGGGGGACGGCAGGGTCGATGTCCGCAACAAACGATGGATCCGTGGGAACGCAGCGATCGCAAGGAGACTGACGTGCCAGCAATCGACCGGTTCTCGATCGAGGGGCGCACTGCGCTCGTGACGGGGGCTTCCTACGGCCTCGGTGAGGTCATCGCGAAGGGCTTGGCGGAGGCGGGCGCCAACGTCGTCGTCGCAGCCCGGAGCAAGGAGCGCCTCGAGCAGGTGGCTGAGGCGATTGAGTCGGGCGGTGGCTCTGCGATGCCGTACACCTGCGATGTGACCGATTCCTCGAGCGTCAGCGACCTGGTCGATGCGGCGTGGCGCCGGTTCGGCCGGGTCGACATCCTCGTCAGCAACGCAGGCGTCACCGCCGAGGGTGGCGTCATGCCGGAGCGCGTGACCGACGAGCAGTTCAACGCGACCATCGCCGTCAACCTGCACGGCACGTACTGGTGCAACCGTGAGGTCGGCAAGCGGCAGCTGGCGGACGGAGGGGGTGGGTCGATCATCAATGTGTCCTCGGTGCTGGGCCTCGGCGGGCAGCACAACTTCCCCGTGGCCTACCAGGCGAGCAAGGCGGCGGTGCTGAACATCACCCGCAACCTGGCTGCCAGCTGGGCCGACCGTGGCGTCCGCGTCAACGCCATCGCGCCCGGCTGGTTCCCGAGCGAGATGACCGCACCGTGGTTCGCCGTGCCGCAGTTCCTGGAGCGCTTCTCGGGCCAGGCGCCGATGGGGCGGGTCGGCGACCCCGAGGAGCTGCTGGGCGCGGTGCTCTTCCTGGCCAGCGACGCATCTTCGTTCGTGACGGGACAGACGCTCGTGGTCGACGGGGGCCTGTCTGCGACCATCGGCGCACCCAACTACACCGACGAGCAGTTCGACCTCGTCGCACAGGTCATGGGTGAGCTCGGTCAGCGCATCACGCCGGGGGCGACGGCGTGAGGGCCGACGGATCGGATCTCCGAAGTTCGTCCCGACGCAGTGGCAGCAGATCTGTGCGGTTCCCGGTGTCCGCTATCGCGACCTGGCGCTCCGCCGGATCTCGTGGGGCGCCTCGGTGGCACCGCCCTCGGTCCTCGAGGCGATAGCCGACACCTTCCCGGGGGTTCCCAACTTCAACGCCTTCGGCCAGACGGAGATGATCAGCTCCGGTGACGAGCCGCGCGGGAAGCCGGCGTGACCTGGTCGCACGCCAGCATCGACAGTGCCAGGTCGACGTACCGGTCAGCGACCTCGGCACCGGTCATCGGTCCGTCGGAGCGGTACCACGACGACACGGAGCTCCCCATGTCGAGGATGGCACGCACGGCGAGGTCGACGTCGTCCACGGCGAAGACCCCACGGGCGACGCCCTCGTGGACGACGGTCTTGAAGATGCTCTCGATCGCATCGCGCCTGGCGACCACCGCTGCACGCGCCGTCCGGTCGAGCGCCCGCAGCTCCGTCGCTGCGACGAAGGCGGCAGCCTGGCCCACGGTGTGGCGCTCGACGAAGACCTGCACGGCCGCCGCGAGGCGCTCGGCCGGGTGGTCCGCGGTCTCTTTGAGCGTGGTCTGGAGCCGCGCCAGCAGCTCGATCGCGCTCCGCTCCATGAAGCGGAACAGCAGATCGTGCTTCGAGGGGAAGTAGTAGTAAACGTTCGCAACGCTCATGCCGGCCCGAGTGGCGATCTCCCGGACCGATGTGCCGTGGTAGCCGTTCTCGAACATCGCAGCGATGGCCGCTTCGACGATGGCCCCGGCGCCCTTCTCCTCTGCGGCCTGCGAGGGCGGCACCCGGGCGGAGCGACGAGGTACGCGGTCACCGTCATCTGCCATCGTCGCCACACCTCCTGTCACGTCCGGCCGTGGCGCACACCGACGGCGCGCCGCGTGGCCTGTCTAACGTACGCTCGATCAGGACGACGGCGTGCCGGATGTAGTCCGTCGAGGAAGGGGCGTACCGTGGACTTCGAGATCCCGAAGGACCTGGCCGAGTACCTCGTCGAGCTGGACGAGTTCATCGAGCGGGAGATCAAGCCGATCGAGCAGCAGGACGACAACATCCGCTTCTTCGACCATCGCCGGGAGGACGCCCGCACGGACTGGGAGCGTGGCGGCCTGCCCACTCCCGAGTGGGAGGCGCTGCTGGCCGAGGCCCGCCGTCGGGCCGACCACGCCGGGCACTACCGGTACCCGTTCCCGAAGGAGTTCGGCGGCAAGGACGGCACGAACCTCGGGATGGCGGTCATCCGCGAGCACTTCGCCCGCAAGGGCCTCGGGCTCCACAACGACCTGCAGAACGAGCACTCCGTCGTCGGCAACAACGTCGGACTCATGCTGATGATCCACCACGGGAACGAGACCCAGAAGGCGGAGTGGATCGACGACCTGGCCGAGGGAAGGCGAGGCTTCGCGTTCGGGATCACCGAGCCCGAGCACGGATCCGATGCCACCCACATGGAGACCACGGCCGTCCGCGACGGCGACGAGTGGGTGATCAACGGCGAGAAGACGTGGAACACCGGCATCCACACCGCCAGCTACGACCTGATCTTCGCCCGCACGAGCGGCCAGGCCGGTGACGGTGACGGCATCACCGCCTTCCTCACGCCGACCGACGCGCCGGGGTTCAAGGTCGAGGAGTTCCTGTGGACCTTCAACATGCCGACCGACCATGCCCGCATCTCGCTGACCGACGTGCGGGTGCCGCACGACGCCATCTTCGGCGGGGAGGGGCGCGGGCTCGGCGTCGTGCAGCACTTCTTCAACGAGAACCGCATCCGCCAGGCCGCGTCGAGCCTGGGCGCCGCGCAGTACTGCATCGACCAGTCAGTCGAGTACGCCAAGGCCCGGAAGCCGTTCGGGAAGCCGCTGGCGACGAACCAGGGCATCCAGTTCCCCCTCGTCGAGCTCCAGACGCAGTGCGAGATGCTGCGAGCCCTCATCCACAAGACGGCGTGGCAGATGGACACCTACGGCCCGTTCACCGTCTCCGACAAGGTCTCGATGTGCAACTACTGGGC
>JBPCMH010000265.1:0-7884 GCA_051002495.1 Acidimicrobiales bacterium | reverse complement strand
GGCCACGAACGATGCGGTGTTGATGATCGATCCGCCTCCCCGTCGACGAAGGGCTGGGATGCCGAACTTGCAGCCGAGGAACACCCCTTTGGCGTTCACGTTCATGGTGAGGTCCCAGACCGCCTCGTCGGTCGCGACCGCGTCGTCGTCGGCGCTGTGCATGATGCCGGCGTTGTTGAACAGCACATCGAGGCCCCCGAACTCCCGCTCGGCGGCGTCGATCATCTCGGCGCTGTCCTCGGCGCTGGCCACATCGGCGGTGCACGCCTGGGCTGACCCACCTGCGTCGAGAATGGTCTGCGCGGTCGCTTCGGCCGACTCCCCATCGAGGTCGACAGCCACGATCGAGGCGCCTTCGGCAGCGAACAGGAGCGCGGCCTGTCGCCCGATGCCGCTGCCCGCGCCCGTGATTAGCGCCACCTTGCCTTCAAGTCTCACCGGTCGTGCCTCTCTCGCGTGCTCATGCCCGGCCCTCAGATCCGCTCGAAGTACCGACGACGCTCCCAGTCGGTGACCGCGGCGTCGAACGCGGCTTGCTCGGTGCGGAAGAGGTGGGTGTAGTGATCGACGACATCGGAGCCGAAGGCCCGCCTCGCGAACTCAGACGCCTCCAGCCGATCCGTTGCGTCGCGCAGCGTGCGCGGCACCTGGGGGAGGTCAGCCGCGGCATAGACGTCGCCGTCGAACAGCTCTGGAGGATTGGTGCGCTGCGCGATGCCGTCAAGCCCGGAGGCCAGCAAGGCAGCCAACGCCAGGTACGGGTTGCAGTCGGCTCCAGGGATGCGGCATTCCACGCGGAGGCTCGACCCGTCACCCACCAGGCGCAACCCAGCGGTGCGGTTGTCGTAGCTCCAGGCAATCCGTGTCGGCGCCCATGAGCCGTCGACATAGCGCTTGTAGCTGTTGGGGGTCGGAGCGTAGAAGGGCATGACGTCACCGACGTGCGCGAGCACGCCACCTACGAACCACCGCAGCTCATCGGATCCCGAGGCGGGACCAACCGGGTGGTCGCCGGCGAACGCGTTGGTGTCGCCTCGCCACAGGCTCATGTGCACGTGACAACTCGAACCCGCTTGTTCGGTCGCCACCTTGGCCATGAACGACACGCTGGCGCCCATCTGGTCGGCGACTTCTTTCAGGCATTGCTTGTAGACGACGTGACGGTCGGCCATCTCCATGACCTCGGCGTAGCGCACGTTCAGTTCGTGCTGTCCGAGCCCCCACTCTCCCTTGGAGGTTTCGACGGGCACCCCGGACCGCTTCAGGTGACGTCGGGCCGCGGCGTGAAAGTCCTCCGTGCGGCTCCCCTGCAGCAGTTGGTAGTCCTCGAGGTAGGTGCCGGCCGGCTCCAGATCGCGGTAGTCGGCTCGAGCGGAATCTCGGTACGACGTGCGAAACAGGTAGTACTCGAGCTCGGTGGCGGCCATGGCCGCGAACCCGGCTTCGGCCGCCGCGGTGACCTGGGCCCGCAGGACGCTGCGGGGCGCAACCGCGACCGGCGAGTGATCGGTGGGGTGTTCGACATCGCACAGCACCAGGGCGGTCCGATCAAGCCAACTGGCCAGCCGGAGCGTCGACAGATCGGGCCGCAGATGCACGTCGCCGTAACCCTGATCCCAGCTGGCGAAGTCATAGCCGGGGACTGGCTCCATCTCCATGTCGGTGGTCAGGAGATAGTCGCAGGCGTGGGTTCCAGCATCGACGGCTTCCGCGAGGAAGAAGTCGGCGTCGAACCGCTTGCCGCACAGCCGCCCGTAGTGGTCGCTGAACCCGACGACGACGGTGTCGATCGCACCGTCTTCGACCAGGCCAGTCAACTCGGCCACTGTCAGCATCCCGTCCACCCGGCGATGGTACGACCGATCACCGGCGGTCGCGGCCGATCAGGACATCCTGATCTACTAGGTCGCCACCTCGGTCGACGTGAGGGCTCGCACCTCACGTTCGTCGAGGATGCCGAGGATCGACTCGGCCAAGGCTCGAGCCGAGCCAGCGTCGAGTTCGACCGCGACGCGGCCGGCTTGGCCCCACACGTCGATGCACAGCGCGTGTTCGAGCGGTGCGTCCTGTGGATGGTCGAAGTACACCACGGCCCGGTCGACCGGAGCCCACTCGCCGTTGATGTAGCCGCTGCCCGACGCGGGCACTTTGGCGGTCACGTAGGTGCACACGGTCAGGCTCCCTTCAGGTGGGTCCCGAAGAAGGCCCAGATCTGCTTCCAGCCGTCCTTGGCTGCGTCGAGCCGGTACGACGGCCGATCGACCGAGAAGAACGCATGCCCCGCATCCGGATAGGAATGGAAGTCGAAAGTCTTGCCGTTCGCCTCCAGAGCCGCCGCCATCTCGGCTACGTCGTCGGCGGAGGGGCGCTGATCGTCGGCCCCGAACAGACCGAGCAGCGGACATCGGAGGTCGGGAGCCAGCGCGACGTCGGCCGCGCCCCCGTAGCAATCGACGGCGGCTTCCACGTCGAGAGAACAGGCGACGACGAACGTCTGCCGGCCACCTGAGCAGTAGCCAATCGCCCCGACCTTGCCATTCGATTCGGCGCGGCCCCGAAGGAACGACATCGCGCCGCTGACGTCGCCGAGGCACTGTTCATCTGGCACCCCGCCGGCGTCGCGGGCGGCGGCCGCGGCATCGGTGGCCTTCGCTCCGGGGGCATACCGGTGGTGCAGGTTCGGCATGACCGTGGCGTAGCCGTAGACGGCGAAGGTGCGGGCGATCTCCTTCGAGGCCCGGTCATAGCCAGGCATGTGGTGCAGCACCACCACGCTGGGTTGGTCGGTTCCGTCGAGCGGTCGGGCGAAGTAGGCCTCGATCTCATCCCCGTTGTGGCCCACCAGGGTGATGGTTTCGGCGACAATCCCATCAGTCATGGCCGAACCGTAGTCTTGCTGCTTCCCGGCTTCACGACGACGGTCAGACGTCGACGATCTGTACGTGACACACCCCGCCGACGATGTCGACGAGTGCCACCGTTCGGCGGTCAGCGAAGGTGGGGCTTCCCGGGTTCACGAACAGGATGCCGTCGGCGTGGCACACCATGGGGGCATGCGTGCTGCCGAACAGCACGACGTCGACCGGGGCGCCGAAGTGTTCGTTGACGGCGAGTCGGACGTCGCCGCCCGCGGCCACGAGGACGCCGTCGACCACCTGGAGGTCTTCACCCAGACGGAACGACAGCCCAATATCAAGTCCGGTGCCCTCGGCTCGGATCACCTTTGTGACATCCGGTGCGAGGCCGCCGCCGTCGTCAGCGCTCGTCTCGTTGCGAACGGCCACGACCTCGGCCATGGTCGCGAATCGCTCGATGGTCCCGGCGACGCCGATGTCGCCGCAGAGCGCTATGAGATCAGCCCCGGCGAAGGCGTCGATGACGGCCTCGGGGATGTCGCTCCCGTCGGGTTCCGAGCGGTGGAGGTCTGCGGACACAGCGATTCTCATCGCGACAACGGTAGTGGTCAGCTCATCCGCTCCGCCGTGGTCACGTGGTGAGTTCGTCCTCAGGGGCCGCGTCGGTTGGGTGGACGGCGTTGGGTTGGTTGGCCTGCTTGCGGGCGTTGATGGTGGCCATCGAGTCGGCGTAGGCCGCGTCGATATCTTGGCGCAGGTTGGCCTTGGCGCTGGCCAGGATCACGACGCCGACCATGAGAAGGGGCAGGCCGACCACCATGCCCCACCGCAGCCCGTACTCATCGCCGACCGAACCGGCAACGGGCAGCATGACCAGGCCAGGTACGACCCAGAAGGCCATCATGGCGAAACCCATGGTGCGGGCGCGAGCGGGGATGATCATCGAGATGAGCACCGCGATGAACGGTAGGAAAAGGGCGGCTACGAAGAAGAACACCAGCCCGAACACGGCCATCACGATCAGGTTCGGCGAGAACGCCATGCCGGTCAGGGACAGGGTGGCGACGAGGCCACCGGCGAAGAGCAGGTCGAGCATGCCCTCTGGTCGCCCGCTGACGAGATATCGCTTTGAGATCGGAACGCCGACCATGAGGCCGAACACCCCTGCCACGTTGGTGAACGATCCGAACAGTCCCCGTTGCGATGGGGTGAGGCCGAAGACCTCTTCCTGAAAGAGCGGCAGCAGCACGCTGATTCCGAGCACGCCGCCGATGATGAATGGGATGCCGAGGTACACCCGCCGCAGCGACGGGATTCGGTGCAGGATCCGCTGGGATTCCCAAAAGCGTGGCGGCGGGTCCTCCTCCACCTCTTCGGCACCGGCCCCCATCGCCTGACGTTCCGGCGCCCCACGCACCGGCTCGGGCAGGCGCAAGGAGTAAACGAAGAGGATGATCGCGGGCACTGCGATCGAGAGAATCGCCGTCCGCCAGCCGAACATGGAGGTGGTGACTCCGAAGAAAAGTGGACCGATGAGTTGGCCGAGGTTGTCCATGCCTTGCCGGCCGGCAAACGTGGTTGGACGGGTGTTGACCGCGTAGTAGTCGGCCATCAAAGAGGCCTGGACGGGGTCGTTGAGCCGAATACCAAGACCGAAGCCGGCTCGGGCGAAGACGAAGAATGCAACGGTGCCGGCCACACCGGTCAAGGTCGAGAACATGGCGGCCATCAACGCGCCTGAGGCCAGCCACCACGTGCGGCGCTTACCCCGGTCGGACAGGTAGGCCGCAGGCACCCCGAGGATCAACGACACGAGTACCGCTGCCGCGGCCACGCCGGCGAGCTGTTCGACCGTGAGATCGAAGTGCTCACCGATCTCGGGGAGGATCACGTTGAAGCCGCCGCGGTCAACCGAGTCGAGCAGGGTGTGGCCGTAGAGGACCACGAGCGGTGCCAAGGATGCGCCTTGCACGACTGATCGAGGGTTGTGCCGGAGCTCTCGCGTTGTTGCCGGGGCATTCTTAATCGACTGGCGGATCGACCCGCCCGCGTCTTTGAGCCCGGCTCTGGCCGTCGCGAACGACGATGACTTCACGTGCCTACCCCCATTGCGGGATCGAACCCCAACTGCCCGTCGCTCGAAGCGTAGCGAGGTGGCTGTGATCGCGCCGTGACGCCCGCCCGTCCCGGACGGCTCCGGCCGGGCAACCGAAAGGCCAGCCGCGAACGTGGCAGACTGGGGCTCCTGATTGGGGGACACGCCTAGGCGTCGGTGCTTCACCGCGAGACGTGGTGGCGGGGCCGGCAGGCGTGCTTTGAGGGGGGCACCATGAAAATGAAGTTGCTGCGCCGCAACGAGGAAGATCCGCGCCTGATGGCCGACCTGGCTCGCTTGGCGGGTCAGTCAGAAGACGAGACCCTCATGGAGGCCCAGCCCGCAGGAGTGGTGGACAGCGGCGCAGCCCCGGTCGCATCTTCGGATCCCGTTCGGCGCCAACTGCAGGCCAGCGCCGATACTGCGCCCTTGGCCGACGACGCCTTTGTTGTCAGCGTCACGCGGGCAGTAGTACACGCCAAGCGATTCCTCCCGTTCTACGGCGTCGCCGCGCTCTGGCTGCTGGTCATCTTGCTCATCAACCCGGTCTCGTCGAGTGGTGGTGGCCGCGCCGAGTCAGCATTTGACGATGGCACATTCGCTGCGACAGACGCCGATGCCTCCTTCGATGACGGCCCGCCCCCGCTCGATGTGTCCTCGCCGCTGAACGATTCGG
Source organism: Acidimicrobiales bacterium (assembly GCA_051002495.1). GTDB lineage: Bacteria > Actinomycetota > Acidimicrobiia > Acidimicrobiales > CADCTF01 > JBPCMH01. Next base: position 2,258 of record JBPCMH010000265.1, on the reverse strand, counting down.
CGTCAGGCGTGCTGTTCCCGGACTTCACATCCCCGAGTCCGTCGGGCTCGGCCCCTACCTTCGAGTCCTCGCCCGCGACGCCGTCTACCCAAACCACGGTGGGCACCGCCGCCCCGGCGCCGACCACGACGCCGACCACGCCTCCCTCTCGACCGCTCACCATCGCCGAGGCGGGCTACGCGTCGCAGTCCGGCGGCACAGCGCTCGAGCGGGAGCCGGCCAACGGTGGCCTACCGGTGGCCAGCACCGGAGGCAACCCGGCCAAGATCTCGCTTTTGCGCTTGGCTGGTACCCAGAAGGTGCTGCGCTTGAAGGAGTCGGCCGAGGCGGGCGCCAACCTCAACGCTGACCGGGCCGCGGTCAAGGCCTGTCCGATCACTCAGGACGGCTGGGTGGCCAAGCGGGGCATGCCCATGAGCCAGGCACCGACCTACTCGACTGCTTGTATCACCGGGATCCGGAGCGCAGCGGGAGTCTGGGAGTGGGATCTCGACGTGTACGGCCCTGCCCGACCCGCCGGCTTCGCGTTCGTGCCGGCGAATGACCCGTCGCTCAACTACCAGGTGACCTTCGAGGCCAAGGCCGTCACCAACTAGTCGGCTCGAGTTCGGAACGCGGTCGATTCAACCGGGGACCGGCTCGGCGCCGAGGGGGACAATGCCCGCGGTTTGTTCCGCCACCAGGCGGCGAGCGAGTGCGGCCAGTTCGGCCCTGTTCAAGGAGCCAGAGAGGCGGAGGAACCGCCCGGGCTCACCCTCAACTCGCACGTCGTTGAGGCGAAAGTCGAGAACACCAAGGCCCATACCCAAGGCGGGACCAAGATCGACCTCGGTCGCCACCGACGGGTTCGAGGGCACGGCGGCGATGTCGGCCGCGATGACCTGGGTCAGGATGATGACATCGGCGCCCCGAACCCACACATCGACCTGGCTCACCTGCTCCCGGGGGCGATCCTCATCCAGCGGGTTGTTGCCGAACGGCGAAAGGCGAGGCGGCTGCACCGCAAAGCGACCCTCGTAGGTGAACCCCGGCGGTAACGCATCGTCGGGGAGCCGGAACGTTTTCCCCTCGAAACCAGATGCGGGGTCGATGGCCTCGAAGTAGCCATTCCCATCGGCATAGGAGATCGCCTCCTCGCCGTCGAGCGAGAAGCGGCCGTCATCGGCCTCGGCCGGCGCTGCCACCGATGTGGCCACTCGACGCAACAGCGGCCGCCCGTCATCGAACCAGACCTCTTCAAGCAGGAGGCCCACTTCGTCGATGCAGATGTCGCTGTGGGCACCTTCGGTCGTACCCACCGGAACAAGCTCGCCCGCTTGTACCGATCCTCCGACCCGATACACCTGACATCGGCGCAGCAGTACGGTGCGTTGCTCCCGGACCTCGGCCAGGCCATCAGCGATGGCCTCCTCCAGCACCGCATCAAAGCGCAGGTCGGCGCTGGCAATCGATGGCGGGGAGACCAGCGAGCGGTTGCCGACCCCGGTCGAAATGACCAACGCGCCCAACCGGCTAGCCCGCTCCGAGATCACCTTGCCGTTAGCCAGGGCCGTCACCCTGGAGTTGAACGGCCGATCGATGGTGATCCGGTCCTCCGAGACAGTGATCTTGGTGGCGTCGTACCGCTCGACGCGGTACGTGACCTCATAGGAGGTCGGTGCCGCGCCTAGCGGGAGCCGATCTGCTTCTCCGATCTCGGACGTGAGGCGGGAGCCTTGTCTTGACAGTGAGGGCGGACGGTCGCCCTGCCACTGGCGATAGCCGTTGTAGAGGATCGTGCCGATGGGCAGGAGGATGAACACGGCTACCGCCGGGATGAACCAGGGCTCTCGGCCGCGCGGCCTGGCACCACGCGCGGGCTGAGTTTCGTGCTTGTTCACCAAGTTGACGACGCTACTTCGACGTTGTGCTGCGGCGACGGCGGGTGGCCGGCTTCTTCTTGGCCGTCGCCTTCGCTGCACCACTCGGCTCGGCGATTCCGCCAATGCCCAACTCGTCGTAGGTGGCCGTGCCCAGATAGGACTCCACCACGCGCGGGTGGTTCAAGACCTCGTCTGGAGTCCCGAAGGCGATCACGGTGCCAAGCTCGAGGCCAACTACGTGATCGGCCAGGCCAGCGAGCAGCGGCATGTCGTGTTCGATGATGAGGATTGAACAGCCGGTGAAGTTCTGCACTTCCTTCAGGACCGGACCGAGCGCCTCGGTTTCCTTTTGGGCGATGCCAGAGGAGGGCTCGTCCAGGATGAGCACCTTTGGCT
>JBPCMH010000264.1:0-4248 GCA_051002495.1 Acidimicrobiales bacterium | reverse complement strand
TGTCACCTGAAAGGTGCCCTCCTGAACTGGGGTCCGCGGTCTTTGAACACCCGCATTGTTCCAGGTCAGAGGGCACTTTTCGTGTAGGCGAACCCTTCTTCAGCCAACTTTTCGGTGGATCACGGTTGAGGGAGACACTGGGAGGATTACCCCCCGAAACGCTCACCGACAGGGTCAGCTCGCCCCGCCCTCGATCACTACACGAACACGGTTGGTCCAAGACGGCGCCCGGCCTGAGCGCCACCGGTGCTGCTTGCAGGAAACGCAGGGGGCCTGCAGCTGCAACTGCAGGCCCATGCGAACGGCTGCTCCCTTTACGGCGACGGCGAGGCCGTGAACCGGCGATCTCCGAGACCGCACGGGGGATGTATGCTGATTCGTATGCATGAAACGACGATGCGGGTGTCGCGGGCGAACCGCGACGAGGTCAAGACCATTGCCGAGGAGCACGGCGTCACGATCGACCAAGCGCTGTCACTCCTGCTGCGGCGGTTCCGCCAGCAGGAGATGGGCGAGGCCCTGGCCGCAGCGCCGCTCGACAAGGCCGACCGGGCGGTGCTTGACGCAGGGGCGGCCACCGTTGCGCGCGGGTGACGTCGTAGAGGTCGACTTCGGCACGCCCACGGGCTCCGAGACAGGGTTCCTGCGGCCGTCGGTCGTCATGACCGCCACCGCCGTGCTGAGCCGTGACCCCCGCGTGCTGCAGGTCATCCCGATCACCTCCAACACCGCCCGCGCGATGCCGACCGAGATCCCGTTGGAGGGCCGGTATCCAGACAGGTCGAGCGTGGCACAGACGCACCTCCTGACGACCATCTCCACCGAACGGCTCACCGGGACCACACTCGGCGCCATCACCGAGGTCGAGCGTGCCCAACTCCGTCAGGTCATATCGGACCTCTTGGACCTCTGGTAGCGGCTGAGCTCGTATGCGGCCCCAGCGTGCAACTGATCGGGCGGCTCACCCGCGATCCGGAAGCGGCGCACACGAGCAGTGAGATGGCGCTGACCACCTTCCGTGTGGCGGTCGACCGGCCGGGCCGGACGGGGCCGATTTCGTGACGGTCAAGGCCTGACAGCGGTTGGCGGACACCACCGCCGAGCACCTCAGCCGCGGCCGTCGGGTGGCGGTGGTGGGCCGGCTCGCGCACGACGGGTGGACCGCCGCGGGACGGGCGCCGAGCGGAGCGGCTGACGGTGGTCGCCGACCGGGTGCAGTTCCTCGACGCGCCGCCCCCCCCGGCCGGGACGCCGGCGGCGAGCAGCCCCCGGACAGCGAGTCGTCCGACCGCGCCGCTGAACAGGGAGCCAGGGTCGCGGAGCCGGCCCGCGCCGGCACGGGGCCCGGCCCCCACATCGCCTGCCCCTTAACGTCCGAATGATGACGTAAGAACCCTTATCGGTCCGTCCATCCGCTGGCGGGGCGGACGGGAAGTATGAGTGCCCCACCGCGGTGACTGTGCCTGCCGTACCGTAGACGGGACGCATCGAGTTGGGGGGTTGATGCCGAAACGTCCGGAAGCCGAGCGCCGTCCCCGGGACGGTGTAGCGGCGGGCGACTGGCCCGAGGGTGGCCGCGGCGAAGTGCTTCCGCCACAGGTATGTCGGGCTCGCAGAACCATGCGAATGCACCGCGTGCCTCGTCCCAGAGCGCCGCGGCGTTCTTGCGAACCAAGGGGTAGGTCTCTCGGAGACGCCCGATCTGCTAGTCCCAGCGTCTCCTGGTCGCGTGCTGTCATCCCCTCCATTGGACCGACCTCTCCGCCTGTGAGCTATTCAGGAGAACGAACCTCAGCGACATCGGAACGCTCCCCGCTGGGCGCCCTCGTGCACACCCTCTCTGCACACCCTCGCTGGGTCATCCCTCCGGGATTCGATCCGGGATACACGCGCCCTTCCTCGTTCGGCTGCCACGGTGAGCGTGCCACGTCGCGGGAGACGGTCCTCGGCAGCGCCGCGCAAGGTCCGCGATGCGAGGTGGCCTACTTGGCCTCGACCGGCGCAGGGCGAACGTCACTCGCCTTGAAGCCCACCTCGTTGTCCTGAACGTCCTCGTCGGCGTCCACGAGGTCGACTCGGACCATGACGAAGGGTGCCCCGGAAGGTCCGAACACACGTGTGACCGTGCCTGAGGTCTCGTCCAAGCCCCACGGAACGATGACTCTGTCGCCTGAGCGGTACTTGGGCATGTCGCCTACCAGGGGTTGGGAACTCCGAACAAACGGGCGAGGTGAGCCGCCAGCACAGCATCCATCGTACCTGCCAAGGCGTCCAGCGTGCCCCGCCATCGACGCACCATTGTCAGGTCGATCTTGTACCCAGCTGCGATCACGTCGTTGAGTTTTGCCGTGTCGTCATGGGCCAGCGCGTTCCGCGCTTTGTTGAACCACTTGAGGTGCGTGCGCCGACCAGAGGTTCGAACGTCGCGTGTCTCCATGTCGTCCCACAACACGATCCCGAAACGTCCGCAGTCCGTGGCCAAGGAATGCTCGTGGGCATTGGCGCGATCGAGTTGTCGGTTCGCCTGCAAGCCGGTGGAGATCACTCGCGCAAGAGTGATGTTGGCAGGCTGGGCCAGCGTGCCGAAGGTGATGGCGACCTCAGCATGCAGATCCCTGGCGAAGCCCTGGAACTGCGCCGCCAACCGCAGTAGCAGCGCTCGATTCAGTTCGACCGTGGCCCACCGCCGCCCTGCAGAGGAGCCGCCGACAGCGACGTGGGCCTGGACGAGCTGCTCGAGGAGTGCGGCCCGCTCCCCTCGCCACGTCTGTAAGGCGGCTGACGACATCGGAGGATGTTACGACAGTCGGCCTGCGGACGGTCGTTCCCAGGGGGGCACGACCTTCGAGTTGGGGAGCGGCCATGCACGGTCGGCCGCTGAGCGGCGAGTGAACGCTCCGACCTCGTGACCGAGGGGCAGGACCGCGGGCTCACCCCGGAGCAGTGGGACAGAGTCGCCGCCCTGACCGGCCGGGCGCTCGAACAGCTCACGGGTGCTCCAACAGGTGGCCGGAGCGCTCAGCGCCATCGCCGAGGAGACGGCAGGCCAAAGCGCGGCGATCGGAGCGACGCCTCGGCCTGGACTTGTCGGCGAGCTACCGGCGATGCAGCCGCGTGCTGATAGAGGCCGGAGGCCGGTAAGGGGAGGTCCCGCCGCTACGGCCGTAGGTGCCCTGCAGTCGGGACAGCCGAGCCCCCCCGCCGGGGAACGGTTGCTGTCGATGACCGCCCGTTCCACGCCAGCACCGCCGCTTGCCGGAGCGGGTCAGCGCTCGGTGGGTCGACGGAGTTCGCGCACGGTCGCGCGGAGGAGTTCGTCGTCGCCCCGATCGGCTGCCCAGGCGGCCAGGGTCTGCCCGTCGAGGTCGCGTCGCCGCGTCGCCATCCACGCGGCCAGGTCGACGTCACCGAGAAGTCCGTCGTGGGGCAGGGCTGACCACACGTTGGTGACCGCGGTGATGGGCACGAGCCGGGACTCGCTGAGCGGGAAGGCCCAGGCCGGCAGCAGCAAGACCCCCTCGGCGGAGGTGAAGGCCACGAGGGTGCACGCGGCGACCGCGAGTGACGTCATCGACGGTGCGGACGCCGGGGATGGCGCTGCGGCACTCCGGGTCGGCTGGGCGATAGGTGGGGCCGATCCTGGCCGCGAGCGGGTTGGCCTGATCCCCCGCGTCATCGACTCCCATGCTCGCCTCCTACCATGACGCTACGGCCGCCGTGCGACACCCCCGGGAAGGTATCGCCGGTCACTGGCAGGGGCTCCGCCAGCACGGCGGGCACACCATCCGGTTGGAGGCGTCGGTCACCTGTCGCGAGCCCGATCCCTGCCGCTTTGCGGTGCCGTCTGACGGACACACGCTCCCGATGTCGGTCCAGGCGACCCCAACCGGCGCCGCTCGCGAGGTCATGTGACGTGACAAGTCACGTCACAGACGACGCGAAGCGGTGTTGTCACAAGAGAGCGGAGGGAAGTGGTGCCAGCGAGCTGCAGGCACTCACGGCGTAGCAGGCTTCGCGGTCACCGAACATGGCCGAACGGTGGCGAGTGCGCGGTGGTCACGACCGCGCACCGTCCCGAATCCCGGAGAACCTCCGGGATACGGCCGCGAATGGCCCTCTGGGGCACCCCCGGACAGCAGGAATGCCCGCCAAATGACGGGCTTTCGCTGACCGACTACGCGGTGAAAGTTGCGAGGGCGGGATTTGAACCCGCGACCTCCGGGTTATGAGCCCGGCGAGCTACCGAAC
>JBPCMH010000263.1:0-7192 GCA_051002495.1 Acidimicrobiales bacterium | reverse complement strand
CCTTCGTTTTGATATGACAAGCACGACCGACACCCACCGTTCCCCGTTCACCGATGTGGCGACCGACGGCGCCCACACGCACCCGGATTACGCCGCCAACGCCCCCGAGATCTGGGACAGCCTCAGGGACAAGTGCCCCGTCGCCCACACCGAGCGGTTCGAAGGCAGTTGGCTGCCGCTACGGCACGAAGACATCGCGGCCATCGCGCACGACACCGAGAACTTCAGCTCAGAGGGCGTTGTGGTCACGTTCTGGAAGCCCGAGGGCATCGCACCGATCGGCTATGCCCCTCCGATTACATCCGACCCGCCGTTCCATGCCATCGCCCGAAGAATCTTGCTGCCCGCCTTTTCGCCGAAGGAGATTGCGAAGTGGGAGCCAGCGACACGCGAGACGTGCCGGGAGCTCATCGATGAGCTGCTGGCCGCTGGCAACGACGTGGTCGATGCGGCTGAGCAGTATGCCCAGCACATCCCGGTCAGGGTGATTGCCGAGATGCTCGGGCTGCCGAAGGACGACGGAGATAAGTTCCGTGACTTCATCCATCGGATCCTGGAGAATCCGGGCGCGATCGGGGAGGGCCTTCAGTACGAAGACACCCTCGACTACTACCTTGACAACGTCATCGAGGATCACCGGCAGAACCCACGGGACGACCTCATCGACTTCTTGCTCCATGCCGAGCTCAACGGCGAGCCGCTGTCTGCCCCGCACATTCGCGGCACCGTCGCTCTCCTCATGATTGCGGGGATCGACACGACGTGGTCGGCCATCGGCGCCAGCTTGTGGCATCTCGCCCAGGTGCCGGCCGACCGCCGGCGGCTGGTCGACGACCCCGACGTTATGCCGTTCGCAGTCGAGGAGTTCCTTCGCTTCTATGCGCCGGTGACGATGGCGCGCATCGTGGCTAAGGATGACGTGGAGGTGGGCGGCCAGAAGCTCAACAAGCGCGACTGGGTGCTGCTGCCGTTCCCGTCAGCCAACCGCGACCCTGACGCCTTCGAACAGGCCGACGAATTTATCATCGATCGCGCCCGCAACCGCCATGTCGCGTTCGGCCTTGGCATCCATCGCTGCCTCGGTTCCAACCTGGCCCGCATGGAGCTCACCGTCGCAGTCGAGGAGTGGATGAAGCGGATACCCGACTTCGAGCTCGCCGATCCGGATGCCGTTCGTTGGTCGACCGGACAGGTCCGCGGCCCGCGTACGCTCCCCGTGCGGGTTCTCAAGACGACGGAGGCATCCTGATGGAAATCAAGCTCGATAGCGCGATCTGCCAGGGTCACGGTCGCTGCTACGCGCTGGCGCCTGAGGTCTTCGAAGCAGATGACGAGGGCTACGCCGTGCTGAAGGTGAAGGGCCAGGTGCCCAGCGAGCTCGAAGACGCCGCTCGGTTGGCCGCCGACAACTGCCCTGAGTACGCCATCGAGATCGTCTAGCAACCGGGGAGTCAGCGGCGGGAGCGAACTGACCTCGACCCGCGACGGCCGTTGCGCAACGTCTGGAGCGGTGCGGCGAACATGAGAAGCAGCGTGAACAGCTCCAGCCGTCCGAGCAGCATGTAGATCGTCAGGATTCCGCGCGACGGGGCGTTGAGCACGAGATAGTTCGATGTTGGACCGGCCTTGCCGAGCGCAGGTCCGAAGGCTCCGATACAGGAGGTAATGGCCGAGGCGGCCGTCACCAGGTCGGCGCCAAGACTGGTGAGCACCGCGGTCCCGATGACCGCGAGGAAGACATACAGGACGAAGAAACTGACGATCCGTCGAACGATCTGTTCGGGCACGACCGACCCGCCGAGCTTGACGGGGAAGACACCACGGGGATGGAGCACCCGCCGGAGCTCACGGCGTGAGTGCGCGGCCATGACCTGAATGCGGAACAGCTTCACCGCCCCTGAGGTCGAACCGGCCATTCCTCCGGTGACCATCATGGCCAAAATTACCAACTGCGTCGCGGGTGGCCAGAGAGCGAAGTCGGCGGTGGCAAAACCGGTCGTGGAGAGCGTTGTCATCGTCGCGAACGAGGCATCACGAACGGCGTGGACCACGCCGGTGCCATCGAGCGACAGAACCGCGGCAATGAACGCGGTCGCTGTCACCGCGACCCCGAGGAAGGCCCGAAGCTCAGCTGAGCGGAAGAAGGTGCGCAATCCCGCACCGGTGAATAGTTGCCACCACAGGGTGAAGCTGATAGCGCCAGCGGTCATGGAGCCGATGAGGATGACCTCGATCGTGACAGAGTCAAACGCCGCGATCGAGGCGTCATAGGGAGAGAACCCGCCGGTCGAGACCGTTGTCATGGCGTGGGCGATCCCGTCATAGAAAGACATGCCCCCGAGCATCAACAGCCCGAGCATGACGAGGGTAAGCCCGAGATAGACGATCCAGAGCCGCTTCGCGGTGTCGCTCACCCGGGGGGCGAGGCGGTCAGAGGTCGGGCCTGGACTCTCCGCTCTCAGCAACTCGTACCCGCCGATGCCGAGCAGCGGCAGCACGGCGACGGCGAGGACGATCACGCCCATCCCTCCGTACCACTGGGTCGCCTGTCGCCACATGAGCAGACCCCGGCCTTGCGTGCTGATCGGCGTCAACACGGTCGCGCCCGTGCCGGTGAACCCGCTCACCGACTCAAAGATCGCGTCGCCCGGGTTGGCGAGCATGCCGGAGGTCCAGAAGGGCAGCGCCCCGGCGACGGAGATAGCGATCCAGGTCCAGGCCACCGCAGCGAAGGCAGACGCGGTCGAGACTCGAGTCGGGGCCTGGGTGCCGAGCCACAGTGCAAGGCCAGCCAGGGCGGACCCCGCCGCCGCCATGAGGAGGTCGGTCGCAGCATGGCCATCCGTGGCCGCTTCGATCACACCGCACGCCGCCATGCCGACGGAGATGAACAGCAGGGCAAACCCAACGACGTGCGCGGTGGCCGACGCGGGCCGGCGATCGACGCCCCGGAGACGCTGCGCCGCCGACCGTCGGCGCCGCGACATCGTCTTCAACGGAGCCTTCTCCGCCGGCGCTTGGTCGCGGATCGAAACGTGCTGCTCAAGCCGATGATCACCGGCGATATCTCAAGGCGGCCGGCCAGCATCAGCGGAGTCATCACGCCGATCGTGGCCAGTGATGGGGTTCCGCCTGGAGCGAGGACACCGAGGCCCGGTCCCCAGGTGGCCAGCGCGCTCGTCGCGCCGGTGATCGAACCTTCGAGTTCCAGCCCGGTCAGGGCGAGCCCCACGGCACCGACTCCCGCCAATGCCACCCAGGCCACTTGATAGCCCACCATGTGCGCCACCGTCGCCTCCGGGACCGGCTGGCGACCAACCTTGATCACCACGACCGACCTGGGCTGTAGCTGCCCCATGGTCTCGCGGACGACGACGTTGACCATCACCATCGCTCTGATCACTCGAAACCCCCCGCCGGCCGCGCCTGACATGGCGCCGACCGCGGCAAGCAGGATCAGCAGCGACCACGGACCGTCCGCCCATCCGGCCCAAGCGCTGAGTGTGTGGCCAGTGGTGGAAAGTGCCGAGGTAGCAGCGAAGAACGACTGGCGGAACGCGGTCGCGGTGATGCCACTCGACGGAGATACCCAGATGGTCAGGAGGAAGGTCGCTCCCAGGATGAGTCCGAGATAGGCCCGTAGTTCTGACGACCTCCACAGCGGGGTCACTTTGCCGCGCAACGCATTGAACGCCAACACCAAGTTGGTTCCGCCGAGCGCCATGCCGCCAGCCGTGATCCACTCGACGAGCACCGAGTCGAAGTGCGAGATTGATTCCGGGTGGTTGGCAAATCCGCCTGTTGAGATGGTGGTCATGGCGTAGGTGACGGCATCGAACGGGCCGAGGCCAGCGATCAGGAACAGTCCGATCCCAACCACCGACAAGCTGGCGTAGCCCACCGCCAAGCGACGCGTCGCGGCGATGATCCGGGGAGAACGAAGGTGCAGACGGCTTCGATCGGAGCTGGTGATTTGGGCTCCCATGCCGCCGACGCCGAGGGTTGGTAGGACACCAACCACGACCAGCAGTGCGGCGAATCCTCCAAGCCATTGAGTGGATGCCCGCCAGAAGAGCACGCCTCGGGGAAGATCCTGAACATCGACCAGGACAGACCGCGCCGTGGTTGTGAAGCCGGTCGTTGATTCGATGAGCGCACGAGATGCGACATCAGTGGCGCCGGTGACGAGGTAGGTCAGTGCACCGACGCCAATGAGTACCACCCACCCCCAGAAGACAGCGACGTGGACCGCCCGGGCGGGCAGCGTGGGCGCGGGCACGCACACCTGGCGCAGGCCGCCCCCGGCCAATCCAGTGCCCGCGGCGAGCAGGGCGAGCGGGAGGAGGGCCTGCCCACTATCGAAAATGGTGACCACCGCGGACAGCCCGAGCAACGCCGAGCAGGCGAGGAGCGCGCGGGCGATCACGAAGCCGGACGTCGACGACCAGGTCCGGCGGCGTCGCACCAGCGGCTGGTGTGCGCCGGCAGGTTGAGCCGACGAAGGTTTCACTAGCCGAAGACCCGCTTGACCTCGTCGACGGAGTGCGGCATGGAGAACACGATCACGTGGTCGCGGTCGCGGAGCTCCGTGCGACCCCGTGCGATTTGGGCCTTGCCGTCCCGAATGATGGCTCCGAGCAGCACGTCCTTCGGCAAGCGCAGTTCGGTGACGAGCGCGCCATCGGCCGGACTCTTCTCCTGAACGACCAGCTCGAGGGCTTCCACGTCACCCTGCAGGAAGGTCGTGACCTGCGTGACGCCGCCGCGCACGAAGCGGAGCACACCGTTGGCGCTGGCCGTACGGGGCGACAAGGCGACGTCGATGCCGGCTTGACCAAGCAGGGGCAGCAGCGACAGGCGGTGGACCACGGCGATGGTCTCACCCGCGCCTTCAAGCTTCGAGAACAGGCAGGCGAGGATGTTGGCGTCGTCCTCACCGGTCAGGGCCACAACGACGTCGGTCGTCCCGACGCCGGCGTCGGCGAGCAGGTCGGCGTCGGTGATCTCTCCTTCGATGACGAGCACCTTGTCGAGCCGCTCGGCCAGCTCGCGGGCTCGCTCGGTGTCGCGTTCGACAATCGTTACGTCCGCTCCTCGCTCCTCCAGCCGGCTCGCCACGAGCTCGGCGGTGCGTCCACCGCCGAGCAGCATCACCCGTTGAAGCGATCGATGGTCTATCCCGAGCAACGCGACGAGCTGGTCGAGTGCCCTTCGCTTGCACAACACGCGCAGAAGGTCGTTGGCCTCGAGGCGATGTTCGCCGCGCGGGATTATGGTTTGGCCGTCCCGCGTGATGATGCCGAACAGGAACTCCCACTCCGGCTCATGTTCGAGGGCCACCTCGTGCAGGGTGCGGCCGACCAACGGAGCATCCGGCGGTAGGCGAGCACCGATGACCACGACTTCGCCCCCAGCCATTTCCATGATTTCCGTTGCCCCAGGGAACTCCAGAAGGTCGAGGATCTCTTGCGCCGTCTGGTCGTCCGGGTCGATCACCAGGTCGATACCAAGCACTCGATGCAACTCGCGCGACTGTCGGTCGCGGAGTTCAGGTTCTTCGATGCGTGCGATGGTTCGACCGGCACCGGCTCGGTGGGCGACGAGACACGACACCAGGTTGACCTCATCGGTGGAGGTGACGGCCACGAACACGTCGCATCGCTTGACTCCGGCAATGTCGAGCACCGAAGGCTGGGTACCGCTTCCCCGAACGGTGAGGACGTCGAGTTGCTCGGCCAGGACGCCAAGCCGGCGGCTGTCCTTGTCGACCACGACAACGTCGTGGCCCTCTCGGCTCAAGCGCTCGGCCAGGTACGACCCGACCTCTCCGGCTCCGATCACGATGACATGCACGCCCTCAGCCTGCCCGATCGAGCGGGGCCTGTGGGCGAGGCGGTCAGGTGATGATTCGGTCGAGGGTCCAATCGGGGTGGTCGGCGACAAGTCGCTGCACCCAGTACGGGCTCTCGAACAGCGCAAGGAGTGAACCGTCGGCCCGCTCCATAACCCTGGTACCTGACATACCCCGGAGGTGGGCGGCCGTGGCCTCGTCGGTCTTGCGGGCCAGCTTGTGTGGCGTGGGCTCGAGCTCCACGGCGGCCCCGAACTCCTCGGCCAGGCGGTGGGCGAAGACCTCGAACTGCATCTGCCCGACCGCGGCGAGCACCGGAGTCGGATCGCCGTCCGGATCCCGAAGCACCTGGACCACACCCTCCTGAGCCAGCTGCGCTAGCCCCTTTCGGAACTGCTTGTGCCGTGAGACGTCGCGAGGCCTGGCCCGGGTGAACAGCTCTGGGGAGAACGACGGCAGCGAGGGGAAGACCACGGGTTGGTCGAGGTACAGCGTGTCACCGATGGCGAGGTCGCCGGCGTTGACGAGACCGATTACGTCACCAGGGAAGGCCTCATCGATGGTGTCGCGATCCGCACCAAAGACCGAAGCGGCGTACTTCGTGGCGAACGGCTTGCCGGATGCCTCGTGCACGACGGTCATCCCTCGTTCGAACTTGCCGGAGCACACTCGCACGAAGGCGACGCGATCGCGATGGGACGGGTCCATGTTGGCCTGGATCTTGAACGCGAAGCCGGAGAAGGGCGCATCAAGTTCGCGAGCCGCGCCGTCGGCGTCGGTGCGGGGACCGGGCGAAGGGGCGAGGTCGATGACGGCATCGAGAAGATGCCGCACACCGAAGTTGGTGAGCGCCGACCCCACGAAGAGCGGACTCGACTCGGCCGCGAGAAACGACTTCTCGTCCAGGGTGGCGCCGATCTCATCAAGCAGCGCGGCACCCTCGAGGGCGGCCTCCCAAGATGTGCCCTCCTCAGCGGTCGCCCGATCGGCTGGGATTGTCTCCTCCGGCGCGGCGGTCGCACCCCGAGCGGTGCGCGTGAATCGGATGAAGTCGCCCGTCCGCCGATCGATCACGCCGCGAAAGTCCCCGGGAATGCCTACCGGCCACGTGACGGGGGTCGGTCGCAGGTCGATCTGGTCCTCAATCTCATCGAGGAGCTCGAGCGGGTCGCGCCCAGGTCGGTCGTATTTGTTGATGAAGGTGAGAATCGGAAGCGCCCTAGCCCGGCAGACCTCGAACAGCTTGAGCGTCTGAGCCTCGATCCCCTTGGCGACGTCGAGCACCATGACCGCGGCGTCAGCCGCGGCGAGCACTCGGTAGGTGTCTTCGGAGAAGTCGCG
>JBPCMH010000262.1:0-3366 GCA_051002495.1 Acidimicrobiales bacterium | reverse complement strand
CGTCTGAAGCGACCCTGCACACCCATTTGGCCGACGCTGCGTTGTTCCTCGAGGTCGCCACCGCCGGCGCCGACGCGGCCCAGGTGGCCAAGGCCGTCGACGAGATCGCCGAGGCAGGCGCCGGTCTCAAGGTGCGGTGCGGCGGAGCCAGCGAAGAGCACTTCCCCACGCCGGCCGAACTCGCCGATGCCATCGTCACAGCCAAGGCCGCGGAGGTCATGTTGAAGTGCACCGCGGGCTTACATCATCCGTACCGGCACCTCGACCCGTCCGACGGGATCGTGCACCACGGGTTTGTCAACGTGGGCGTCGCCGCCGTGCTCGCTCACGCCCGTGGACTGGGGTCGTCCGCGGTCGCCGAGATCCTGGCTTCCGAAGACCCGGCGGCGTTCCATCTCCAACCCGACCGAGTGGGATGGGGTGACCACGTGGTGTCCGAGGCCGAGGTGGCCACGGCGCGCCATGAGTTCTTCATCGGCTTCGGGTCGTGCAGCATCGACGAGCCGGTGGCCGATCTGGTGAAGCTCGGCGTGATGGCCTCGCAGGAACAGGCATGACGGCCGTCGATCCCTCGCTTGGGTCGTGGGTGACGGGCGCCGACGGGTCGGGGTTCCCGATCCAAAGCCTCCCGTACGGCGTGTTCAGCACCACCGCGGCCTCCGCGAGGCCGGGCGTGGCCATTGGCGAGTCGATCCTCGATCTGCGCGCTGCCGCCGAGGCAGGGTTATTCGAGGGTCATCTGTCGGCTGCGGCGGCCACGTTCTCTGCGGGCACGCTCAACGGCCTCATCGAACGCCCGCCCGCCGACTGGGCCGCGCTGCGGGCCCGACTGGTCGAGGTGTTGCAAGACGATGCCAACCGTGCTGACGTCGAGCTGTTGCTCGTCGACCGCGCCGATGCGACGCTCCAACTGCCGTTCGAGGTGGCTGACTACGTCGACTTCTATTCGTCGTTGGAGCACGCCACCAACCTCGGTCGGCTCTTCCGCCCCGACGGGGAGCCGCTGTTGCCGAACTGGCGCCACCTCCCCGTCGGCTATCACGGGCGGGCTGGCACGGTGGTGGTGAGCGGCACACCGGTCCGGCGTCCGACAGGCCAGCAGCGACCAGAGTCGGAAGGGGAGTCACCCGCATTCGGCCCGTCGAAGTTGCTCGACATCGAACTCGAGGTGGGCTTCGTTACCGGCGGCCCGCAGAACACGTTGGGCGAGCCGATCGCCATCGACGATGCGCCGTCGCGGGTGTTCGGGTTCGTGCTGGTGAACGACTGGAGTGCCCGTGACATCCAGGCCTGGGAATACCAACCGCTCGGACCCTTCCTCGGGAAGTCGTTCGCGACATCGATCTCCGCGTGGGTGGTGCCGTTCGCCGCGGTGGAGCCATACCTCGTGGCCGGCCCGGTGCAGGATCCCGAGCCGCTGGAGTACCTCCGTTCGGACGGCGCCTGGAACATTGACCTCGAACTGCAGGTGCGACTGCGTACCGAGTCGATGGTCAGAGAGGGAGCGACGCCGGTCACGATCTCGCAGACCAACTTCGGTGGCATGTACTGGAACATGGCCCAGCAGCTCGCCCACGCGTCGGTCAACGGCGCGGTCGTGCGGCCGGGTGATCTATGGGCCAGTGGGACGGTGTCCGGGTCGGCCCCGGCGTCGCAAGGCTCGTTCATCGAGTTGACCTGGCGGGGGGAGCGACCGATCACCCTGCCGGGTGGCGAGCAGCGCCGCTTCCTGGCCGACGGCGACGAGGTGACCCTCGAGGGTTGGTGCGGCGGCGGCGGCGATCCCCGGATCGAGTTCGGTCCCGTCGTCGGACGCGTGCTGCCCGCCTGATCCTCGGCCCCTGGCGGCTCAAGTAATCGTTGGGTTCGCGCCGATGAGCGTGGGCAATGGCCTTGCCCGTTCACTCCGACGCGCTCGCGGCCGCCCAAGTCGGCGCGGGTTGGGCCTTCGAACGCATCTACGACGCGCTTGCGGGGCCGGTCGCCGGCTACCTGCGGTCACAAGGAGTCGCGGATCCAGACGGTGACACCCACG
Organism: Acidimicrobiales bacterium; assembly: GCA_051002495.1. Classification (GTDB taxonomy): domain Bacteria; phylum Actinomycetota; class Acidimicrobiia; order Acidimicrobiales; family CADCTF01; genus JBPCMH01. The sequence goes on along the minus strand of JBPCMH010000262.1, from coordinate 1,331 downwards.
ATGTGTTCATCGGTGTCTTCAAGCGTCTGAGTCAGTTCGAGGGCGGGCCAGATCAACTTCGATCCTGGGTGTTCACCATCGCCCACAACCGCATCATCGATGGCCGCCGGTTCGCGTCCCGCCGTCCGGCCGAGCGTCTCGTCGACATCTGCCCGGAGACGCCCACAGCCGACTGCGCGGATGCCGCCATGGACGCGCTCGCCGACGACCAGCTACGCCGGCAACTCGATCTGCTGTCGCCTGACCAACGTGATGTTTTGTTGCTTCGCTTCGTAGCCGACCTCTCCCTCGAGGAGGCAGCGGCGACGACGGGCAGAACGGTCGGTGCCGTCAAGGCCCTGCAGCATCGAGCCCTCGCGTCCGTTCGAAGGAGTCTGTCGGAAATTCTTCCCGAGGCCGTATCCCGGGGGACCGATCACACGTTGACGGAGGTGTGATGCACGAACTCGACCTCGACCCGGGCACGTCGACGTTCCTCTCGGACGTCAAGGCCGCTTACGCAGCCACGCCTGCGCCGCCCGCGGGTCCGGCGCTCCAGGAGCTGTTCGGACAGGTCGTCGCGGCATCCCCATCTACGGCCCACTCGGCCCCAACCACCCCCCGGAGGCCTTTCATATTCCTCGACATCTTCAAGACCTTGCCGTCCAAGATCAGCGCCGGTGCGCTGGGCGCGGCGATCGCGCTGGCGGGCATGGGTGCAGCCGGCGCGTTGCCGGGTTCGATGATGCTCATCTCGAACGACGACGAGGTCGTGCTCGAGGAATCCGCGCCCGAGTCGGGAGACACCGAAGAGGTCGAGGAGGTCGAGGCGGCCGAAGTTGAGAACGACGAGGCTGAGGACAGCGAGTCCGACAAGGTTGAGGTCACCGATCTCACGCAGGTGCTGGTGCCGACGTCGCAGAGCGAGGCGGCCAAGACGCACGCATTCGATGAAGCCTGCGGCAACCACGGCAAGTACGTGAGCTACTACGCCCACCACGGCGAGGAGCCCCCCTGCGCCACCGACGCTCGGGCCGCGGCCGCCGGTGAAGGCAGCGGCGACGGCGGCGATGCCGGTGCTGAGGCCAAGGCTGACGACGAGGCGAGCGCCAAGAACAAGGGCCAGGCCAAGAAGTCGGAGTCGAAGGCCCAGAAGGGCAATCGCGGCCGCAAGTAGGGGCCCCGTCCCTCCACCAGTTTCGCTCAGACTCGAGCGCGGCTCGCGGGCGCGCTACGGCCGTTGGATGCCGGTGGGGATGCTGCCTCTGGCCCGTCCGAGTTCGCGGCCGTCGGCGTCGAGGGCGATGATCGTGAACTGCTTCCAGCCGTCGGGCAGGAAGGCGAAGAAGAAC
>JBPCMH010000261.1:0-7112 GCA_051002495.1 Acidimicrobiales bacterium | reverse complement strand
ACCCACACGTGGAACACCCGCCCCGACGCCGACCGCCCCCTCAGCTTGTTGGCCGACGACCGTGAGCCCGCCGAGCTAGTCCTCGACGCCATGCGCCGTAACGAGCCAAAGCAGCTGGCGGCCCTCGACGACCCGTGGATCCTCGACCGACAGCTCCGCGGCGAGCGAAGCGAGCACGCCGCCGTCCTTGCCGGGCGACCTCCCGACCACCGCCCCGACCTCGAGCGCGTGCGAGACAACGTCGTCCGCGCCGAGCGCGAACACACCGAAGCCGAGCGCGGGGTGTCTCGGAGCCGAGATGCGCTGCACGGCCTCGGGCCCGTCGCACGGCTGCGGCGAGGCGGACGAGCCGAGATCGCCCGAGCCGAACAGGCCCTCGGACGGTCCCAGGTCCGTCTCGGCGAGGCAGCCTGGGCAGTCGACGACGCACGCGGCGAACTCGCCCGCATCGAGGCGGCCATCGCGGCGCGGGCGAACTGGGACCTCCAGCACGGGTGGCGGGAGGCGCGGGTGATCGAGATCGACGACACCCTCGCCCAACACTGGTCCGCAATCACCCTCCGCGCCGTGCGGGCCGACGACTCCCTCGCCTTCGGCACCGACCGCCTCCACGGCGCCCGCGACACCTACCGCCGCGACCTCCAGCGCATCAACGCGAGTCTCCCGCCCGACCGCAGCGACCACCTCGCCCGAGCCGAAGCCGACCTCCGCCACCACGAGACCAACCTCGGCCACCACCAGGGCGTCGTCCGACGTGCCCACGCCGACCTCGAACAAGCCCGCCAGCGGCGCTGGGGACGACGCGACCAACCGGCCATCACCCGGGGCGAGGCCAACCTCACTCTCGCCCGCTCCAACCTCCATGCGACCGCGGAGGCCGTCGCCGCAGGCAAGACCCGCGTCGAAGAGGAACGCATCGCCGTCCGGGCCTACCAGGCGGCCCTCGACGACACCGCCGCCGAGCGCGGTCGGCTCCGCTCCGCGCTCGGCGACATCGACCACGCCCTCACCGACACCCGGACACAACGCGTGGTCGCGGCCGGCGACGATCGCACATCCGACCTGTCGGCCGCCCTCGGGCTCCGGCCCACCAACCCCGCCGGACGCGACACGTGGTCAGCGATCGCCGAGCGGATCGAAACGTGGCGCGACCAGCGGCCCCCGGTCGACAGCCTGACCGCGAGCCGAAGTCGCGTCACCCCCTTCGATCACCTCCTCGGCCCACGGCCCCTGAGTGGCGGCGCCCACGAGTGGGACCGCGTCGCCCAACTCGTCGAGCGCAGCCAACAACTCATCGCCCACGCCATCGAGAGCAATCACGTCCCTGCGGCGCAAGCCCTCGACGACCCCGCACGATGGCAGGCCATGCTCGACCTCATCGACCGAGCCGTCCGAGTGGACACGCGGCAGCGACACGTCGAACACGGCTTTGGCATCGAGTTGTAGGGCTACCTCGCCGATCGGGCCCACCACACGATGGGTGATGAGGGGCAGGTCTCCGATGTTCGCGGCTACGCCTGCATCGGCACCTATCTGGTAATGCCGCGAGCGCCCGCGGCCCGCGCACTAGGGGCTACCTCCCGACGGGCGCGATCGCCGGTTCGGTCCTCCGCCAGCCGCGATTATGGGACGGCTGCTGCCGTCGTTAGGGGCGCTTTCGTGGGCTCGGCTGCGTCCCTCGCTCCCGGCGTTGAGGGCAGTCAGGGACCCCCGAGGCGGTCGACGACTTCAGCCACGACTTGGGCGGGGTCCCGACCGTCAGCGAACAGCGTGATGTCGGCCAACTCGGAGTTCTGGGGACCGTTGAAACACTCGTCGATCACGTCGCGACCGGTCATGATCCAGGACATTCCAGGCGTGTCGAGCGCCCGTTGGCGGATCATCCGAACCGACTCCTCAAGGTCGACAGAAGGGAGCAGCAGGACGACCCTGTGCGGACGAAGGAGTTCGCGAACTTCCTCTTGGAGGGCCGAGTCGATGAAGAACGGTGTGCCCGGCGCCCAGGGCGATCACCGAGTCGGGATGGTCCTCAAGCACACGACGCACTCCATACCGGATGTCCGCCCTGCCACCATCGGTACGCGCCGAGGTCACCCGAGCTGTGCGCCGACCTCATGGAGCCGGCTCCTGCCGTACCCCACTTCCTCGTAATAGGTCTCAGCGACTTCATCAAGGTCGACACCGGAGGCCCCGAGACCGTCGGTGACGAGTGGCAAGAGTGTTGACTTCCCGGCGCATACGGGACCGATGAGTAGGACTTGCCTCACGTCGAAGAGTTCGGGCCGCCGCGGCCGGAGACCGGCTCCCGGCGATATGAAGTGGCAGCAGAATGGCGACGCTGGTTCACTCGAACGAGGCGCCTGCCCGCGCCAAGAGCTGCCGGCCCGGCCCAGGAGGCCAGGTTCGGCTGGCCAGTGGGGCCCACGGGTTCCATGCGTCGGCAGATGTCGGCCTCCCGGCGGTCAGGGACACACCCACAGCAGCTGCCGGGCTGCACCGGAAGCCCGAGACACTGCGCTCGGACGCCAAGATGTCCTTGTGCATCTCGCCATAGTTCTCGACTGCAGAGATCCGGCCTGCTGGTGCCCAATCAAAGGTCGCGACGGCAGCTCCCGCAGCTGAGAGGAGTTCTGATCTTTTTGGAGGAGGGCGAGGTCGAGGCTCTGTTGTCGGCACTGCGCACCAAACGCGACCGGGCGATCGTGTTGGCGATGGTCCTTGGGGGCCTGCGCGCTGCGAGGTGCTGGGCGTGCGGCTCGGCGATCTCCGACTCGGCGAGTGGCGGGTGTTGGTCGCCGAGGGGAAGGCGGCGGCCACCAGCGGATCGTGCCGATGTCGCGCACCTTCTTCGATACCGTCGCCCGCTACCTGAACGCGGAGCGGCCACCGGACGCGGCGACGGACCACGTGCTCGTGGCGTTGAAGGGCCCGACACGCGGCCGGCCGTTGTCGGCTGACGGGCTCGACATCGTGTTGCGCGCGGCGCGGGACCGGGCGGGCCTTACCCATGCCACGTGCCACGAGCTGCGCCACACCTGCTTGACGCGGTTGCGGGAGGCGGGCATGGCCCTTGAAGCTCTCCAGGCTCAAGCCGGGCACCGTTCGATCAACTCGACGCGCCTCTACCTGCATCTCAGCGCCGACTGGTTGGCGGATGAGTATCGCCGGGCCGCTGAATCGATCACGCGCAGGCGAACGTCGGGACGGTCCGGTGAGCGCCGCCGCTCCCGCCGCTTCCCTCGCCGAGCCGACCTCCTCGCCGAGGTGGAGTGGGCTCGTGTCCCCGCCGCCGCTCCGGTGTTGGCGGCAACGATCCGCGGCTATCTGGATCGCCTCGAGGCGACCCTCGCGTCGTCGAGCGTCCGGGCGGTCGAGGTGGCTTTGCATTCGACACTGCCGAGAAGCACCTTCGTCACGTGGAGCACGATGCGACGATGGCGAGAATAAGGGACCGGTTGGCGCGCCAGCGCTTCGAGGCGGAGTCACGCCCCGTCAACAGACTCATCAAAGTCGAGCCTCCGGAACTCGGGTTAGGGCTCTGAGCGGCCACCGACGGCCGTCGAGCGCTACCTCGACGACCTCGAAGATGGCGCAGCCCAACCGCGGACACTCGACCGCGACGTGCGAGAACTCTACGGAGCCGTGATGTAGACCCGACTCGAACGCGTAGTGGCTGACGGACCTCGGTGACCGGGGGGCGAGCATTTCGAGTCGCCCCTCGGCCCAGCCCGGTCTACTTGGGCCACCGATCGTGAGATCGCTCTTGCGGAGAGAAGGTATCGGACAACCTCCGACGAATAAGTACGCATGCACACATTTCGGCAGCTCCCACATGTGTGACTGGTTGAGGGCCGAGGGCGCCAGCGGAACGCTTGATGTCCGCGTTGGCCAGATCGCACCGCGTCGCACGCAGGACGACAGCACCGAGTCAGTAGCTCCATCGCAGTAGTCCGTGCGGCTTCGGCGGACTTGAACCAGCCATCGCTTAATTCATCGACCGCCTAGAGGGGGGGTGAAAATGAGCCGAATTCTCGATCTGCAGGCATTTGAAATGGACGAAGGTGCGGAGGACGATCTGGCCAGCACTGTCAGTTCCTGCTGCGTAGGGTCCACAATTTCGAATCTGGATGCGTGTTCCGTCTGCAACATCAAACCATAGCCGCGCAGAAGCATTCATCACTGAGCTCGGCCGCCGTATTCACGGCGGCCGAACTCTATCCAGGGAAGGCCCATGGACAAGAGCCAATTTATGACGACCGCTCGGGCCAATCTTGGCTCGAGCTGGACCCTCACTCAAACAGGCCATTGGACGTTTTGTCACCCTGCGCGAGCGCTCTGTCCTCTGCCGACACAAGGTTGGAAGTTTCATGTCTCCGCTACACCAGAAAATGGGGAGCGGATCCTCGGCAAGGTCACAGCTGCGATGGCAAGGACACAGACGCCATTCAAATTCCTGCAAGACCCATCGTTGCTTGCGTTCAGCAACGGGAAGCGTTGGCGACGAGGCCATTCAGGAAAGTTCATCACCGTCTATCCCGCGACGACAAGTCAGTTCCTGCGAATTGGCGAAGAGCTCGAACAAATCCTTGCGGGCGAATGTGGTCCATACATTTTGAGTGATCGACGGTATAAGGGCTCTCCATGCCTCTACTACAGATATGGAGGAATTCAACCTGAAGAAATATTGAGGTACGACGGGCGGAAGGACTACTTGCTGACCGCGCCCGACGGGTCTCGGCACGTCGACACTCGCTTTCCATACTTCAAGCCGCCTGCATGGGTAACCGACCCCCTTCCGCCGGATCCTCCCTCGACCGAAGAGGCTAATACGCTCAACGACGGGCGTTACTTGGTCCTGAAGGCGCTGAACTTCTCGAACTCGGGCGGTGTCTATCTAGCTCGCGATCGCGCAACAAACACAGATGTAGCGATAAAGGAAGCGAGGCCGCACACAGTTGTCCACAATGGTGTTGACGCCGCAGAACTACTCTCGAAAGAGCACCGAATTCTCGCGAGACTGTCCGGGCTTGGAGTTTCGCCCACGCCCCTCCAAATATTCGACGACTGGGAACACAGATTCTTGGTGGAGGAGTACGTAGACGGCGGATTTCACTTGACACAGTACTTGGCCTCTAATAGTCCAGTTCTGCGTCGCCAACCATCAAAGCCGCAGATAGCTCGACACTACCAACAGCTAAAGCGAATGTGGAGTGCCATCGCCGATGCGCTCGCAATTGTGCACGCGAATGGAATTGTGTTCGGCGATCTCTCTCCAAGGAACTTTCTAATCAAGCCACGCAGCTTCGAGACAGTCCTTATCGACTTCGAGTCGGCGTACGATCTGTCCGCTGGAGAGCCTTACTCAGCGCTACACACAGAGGGTTTCTCGCTACCACATCGAGAGTCGCGACCGCCGGCAGAGCAGGATGACATATTCGCGCTAGCTGCTGTGATTCTCTACAGCGTCTGGCCAAGCATCAAGAATGCACAGTTTGCTGGCGCCGGTGCAACGAGGGGCTTCGCGACGGCGGTCACCAGCCAGCTCGGAGTACACGCTTCCGTAGTCGACACCGCCGTCGAGATAGTCGAGGCAGGTGTATCCGGGCGTAGCTTAGACGTTAGCGCCGCGGATATCGCGGAGCTATGTCGTCGCAGGGCGAAGTATCGGTCGGGGGCCACTCCGGATTCGCTCCTCGAGTCAGTTTCGCATACCGAGCTCTCGTCAAATATCGTGGCGACGGCCAGGTCGGCAACCGCGTTTCTCTTTGGCGCCTGCTTGCCTCTCGACCGAATAGTGTCCGAGACAACAAATGTCAACTTCGCTCACGGGTTGACTGGAGTGCATTATGCCTTGAATCAAATGGGTGGCGAGGTCCCCGACGAACTGCATAAGTATATGCGCGTCGAGGCCCTTGACGCCGACAAGCAGGCAGTGGGCTTGCATACCGGCATGGCAGGCACATCGTGGGCGATCTCGGAGGTATTGGGAATCGACCACGGGGTCGCCGCCATCCGTTACGCATCTCGCCATCCGCTTCTGAATGGTGACGTGGAGCGAGTCGGAAGCGACCTGGCACACGGTTTATCAGGATGGGGCCTCGCGCAGCTCTACTTCTACATCCAGACTGGTGAGGCCTCGTTTCTTGACGCAGCAGTAAGGGTGGGAGAGGTGTTGCAGTCGAGGGCCGTGCCCTCTAATACCGGGAGTCACTGGGAGGGTGACGATGTTGGATACGGACTTGGCGCAAGCGGCGTCGGACACTTCCTCACCGAACTAGCGATCGAGACTGGCTCGGTTGAGTTTCGAGCTCTAGCGGGGCGCGCGCTACAATATGACTTGGATTTCGGGCGACGAACAGCGGATGGTGGCCTTACGTTTCCGCAGACGAGAAGCCAAGGTCACGGTACGACCTACCCTTACTGGTTTCGCGGTTCAGCCGGCGTGGGTACCGCACTTGTGAGGTTTATTGCGGCCGGAGATGCGCCGGAACACTTTGGCACAGCGCTTGACGAGATAATCGTTGACGCTACGAGACGGTTTGCGGCCCTTCCTGGAATGTATTCCGGACTCGCGGGCCTTGGAACGTTTCTTCTCGATTGCCTTGAGTTCGGCAGTGGAACCGCGAGGTGCGAACGTGGAATCAGACTCGCAGCGGATGGCCTAACGCACTTTGCGCGTCAACGTCTAGTTGGGACCGGCTTTCCCGGAGACGACCTGACAGTCGACGTCATGGACGTCGCCACAGGCGCAGCTGGCATCGGACTATTCTTCCATCGAGTGCATACGAAGGGCCATAACCCATTCCTCTTCTTGGAAGGACCGCGGGCACGGCGGAATGCTCGGGGTCAAGTCCCAAGCGGTGGTGTAAGAGCCGTTTTCGGCGACGGTCATCGTGCCAACCGTGAGCTGATTCGATGATCAGCTCGAGATGATTGGTATCACGATTTGTGTCTCGTTGTCTCCTTCCTGGTCGGGACTGTTGCCTTGGTGAGGTTGCGGCCGCGACCGCCGTTTAGCTGTCGGGCGGCTGTCTCGGCGACGACAGCGCGTCGCCACCAGTGGGCCGCCTGCCCACAAGCAAGGAGCAAAATCGCTGGGGGGAAGGTGAGTT
>JBPCMH010000260.1:0-9981 GCA_051002495.1 Acidimicrobiales bacterium | reverse complement strand
CCCATCGCTCGCGCATCGAGCACGTCTCGCTCGGAAACCGTGAAGTCTTTTCGGAGGACGGGCAGGGAGCAAGCCGCTCTCGCCGCGGCGAGGTCGCCCGGCCCGCCGCCAAAGAACGCCGCGTCGGTCAGCACCGACACACAGGCTGCGCCACCTCGTTCGTATGCTGCTGCCAGTACGGCCGGGTCGAGATCGAGGACAAGGTCGCCCTTTGATGGCGAACGGCGCTTCACCTCGGCGATCACCGCCAGACCGTCCTCGGCATCTAGCGAGCGGCGGAACCCACGGGGCCCGGGCATCGCGTCGGCGGTGGCGCGCAGCGCCGTCAGCGGGCGCCGGTCGGCGGCCGCCGCCTCTCGATGGGCGTCAAGGATCCGATCCAGATAGGTGGGCACGGCCCGGCCAGCCTACCGGCGCCTGCCTCGACCGCCCGACTCCCGCCACGGCGCCAGTTCACGCGATCCGCCCCTGTGCAGAGGTTGACCTCAGGGGCTGAGCGTGGTCGACGTGGTCGGGCGGGTCGTTGAAGTCGTGGTCGAAGACCGGGCCGTCGTGGTCGTCGACCGGGACGTCGTGGTCGTCGACCGGATCGTGGTGCTGGTCGTGCTGGTAGTCTGGGGAGGCGCGTTTGGATCGGGCGGCGGCACCGAGCACGGCGGGAGGTCGAGCGTGAACGATCGGCTATCGGCGACGACGACTGATAACGGCTGCTCGCCAGCCCGTCGGCACACCAACCGGAACCGGGCGATGCCAGCTACGTCACTGGTGGTGGGATTCGCCGACTGGAGTTGCCAGTCGCCCGCTCCAAATACCTCCACGTTGAGCGCCGGACGCGGCACCCCTCGAACGACGCCCTGGTCGTCGACCGACCGCTCCGAGACCTGCACAGCGAGATTGGCCGACTCGTCGATCGGCGGCGGGCTCGGCGCAACGTCGGCCGAGGCGGTGAGCCCGGTGTATTGGGTGAGTGGAAGGTTGACCGCCTTGGTCTCGTTGCTGTTGAGGTAGAACACTTCCGGTTTGATCAAGGCCAGGTCGGGCGCCCGCCAAGCCCTGAGGCGGTAGCGACCCCCCAAGACTGCTGGCAGCGCCCACGTGCCGTCGTCCTTCGTCAACACATCGGCACCGACTACGGCGTCGCCCACGAGACGCTCGGCGCGAACCAAGGCCCCGGCGACCGGCCCGGCCGGACCGACGACCGCTCCGTTGAGGGTGGCATCGCCCGGTCCGACGCCAAGGCTCGTCGTCGTGCGACCGGGCACACCCGCCAGTGCCACCGCCGAGAAGTCCTCGATTGTCGACGTCGTGGTCGCAGGAATCTGGGGCGCGTCAGGTATCGAGACCAGGTCACCTGAGGTGCAGGCTGACGTGGCCAACCCCACCAGGACGAGAAGAAGGAGTCGACGCATCACGGCGCGCTCAGGATACGAGCGGGAGGGCCGCGATCCGCGCCACACCGCCGTCCGGGGTTCCGACCCGTACTTCGGCGTCGGGCTCGACGGCTCGGCGCACCGTGGCCAGGCCGATGGGTGAGGGCCGCGTCTCTGGGGCCGAGATGCTCGTGAGGACGCCAACCTCGTCGCCGTCGTGGAAGAGCGGGCAGGGCATCGCCGACTGGGGTCCGTCAATGACTCCAGCCAACCGGCGAGGGGTCCTGCCCCCCCTGCTGTCGATCCGGGCCACAAGCTCCTGACCGGTGTAACAGCCCTTGGTGAAGCTGGCCGCCAAATCGACCAGCCCACTTTCCGCCGGGATGGCCCCAACCTCGACATCGACGCCCAGCCGTGGCACGCCGGCCTCAATGCGCAGCGCCTCGAACCAGACCGACTCGACCAGCGGGACGTCGGTGGGCAGGGCCGGATTCGGTCCGATCACCTGAACGCAGCCTTCAACGCCGGGCAGATCGATTGAGTACGTCTGGAGGGCCGCGCCGACCAGTTCAGCCGTACCGGGACCCCCGATGATGAGGACGCGCCAGTCCAGGAGGCGCAGCTCGGCCTTTACCCGAAGCCTGAAACGCTCAATTCGCTCGACGACCGCCTCCCCGAAGCCGGCGTCCGTGTGGAGGAGATAGGTCTCGTCAGGCCCACGGGCAATCTGGAGGAGGGCGGCGAGTTTGCCCTGAGGCTCGAGGAGAAAGCTCCAGGCGCCGCGTTGATCGGTGAGGGCCTCGACATCTTGGCTGAGTTGCCCCTGCAGGAACGACGTTGCATCAGGCCCGGACATCTCGATGACGTCGCGATCCCACCACGCTGCGGCGGGGCGATCCCGAAATGGCACATCCGCACCAAGAGACGCTGGCTCATGACGAGACGCGGGCGGGGTCATGCCCTCGATTCTGCCCTGCTCGGCCTCCGTCAACGGGTCAGGCCCCCATGGCGCGTCGTGTGGCCGTCATCCGGCGGGCCGCAGGGACGGCCGCCAGCAGCGCCGCAGCCTTGTTCGAGCATTCGAGATCTTCGAGCGCGGGGTCGCTGTCGGCCACGATGCCAGCACCAGCCTGCACCGATGCCTCGCCGTTGGGCAGAACAACCATGGTGCGGATGGCGATGGCTGTATCGAGGTTGCCGGAGAAGTCGAAGTAGCCGACGACGCCGGCGTAAGGTCCGCGCTTGGTTGGCTCCAGTTGATCGATGATCTCCATGGCTCGGACCTTCGGCGCGCCGGAGACCGTACCCGCTGGCAGCGTTGCCTTGAGCACGTCGATCGCGCCAAGGCCATCGGCCAACTGTCCCGAGACCTGCGAGGTGAGGTGCATCACGTGGCTGTAGTGCTCCAGGGTGAGCAGTTCGTCAACGTGCTCCGTGCCAAAGGCCGCGACCCGCCCGACATCGTTGCGTGCCAGATCGACCAGCATCACGTGCTCGGCCCGCTCCGTGGGATCCTCAACGAGCGCCGCGGCCATGCGGCGATCGTCATCGTCGGTTCGGCCCCGACGGCGCGTGCCGGCGATCGGCCGGGAGATGACCTTGCCGTCGAGGAGTTGGACCATCGGCTCAGGAGACGAGCCGACGATGCTCAGAGCCTCGTGGCGGAAGAAGTACATGTACGGGCTGGGGTTCACCTGACGGAGCGACCGATACACGTCGAATGGCTCTGCGTCGAGGTCGAAGTCGAACCGTTGCGACAGCACCACCTGAAACACATCTCCAGCCAGGATGTGCTCCTTGGCCACATCCACCGCTCGGCCGTAGTCACCGGTCGAAAAGCGGCGGGTGACCGCTGGCGGATCGTCTTGGGGGTCCGGTGGAAGCAGGACGGGCTCAGCAATGGGGCGGGCGCCTGCCTCAGCGAGGTCGTCGAGACGTCGGCACGCGTCGTCATACTTCCCGTCGAGGTCCGCCTCCGTCTCGCATCCGTCCAGGAACACGTTGACGATAAGGCTGACGCGCTGCCGCCAGTGGTCGTATGCCGCCATGTCACCGATGATCGAGAGCACCGCGTCGGGCAGGTCGTGATCGGCGACGGGCGCATTCGGAAGGTGCTCGATCTCGCGGACGATGTCGTAGCCCAGGTAACCCACCACCCCACCATGAAGCGGCGGCAGGTCCGGCAACGCTGGCGACCGGTAGTGCCCGAGCAGGGCCTCCAGCGCCCCAAGCGCACCCTGATCGAGCGGAGTGTCGCTCGGTATGACCCCCGTGACCTCCACGGAACGTCCGCGAACCACGAGCGTCGCCTGGGGCCGCCGACCGAGAAACGACCATCGGCTCCACCGCTCACGTTCAACCGACTCGAACAGGAAACCCGGGTCGTCGCCAACCAGCCGAGCGAACGCGGCGACCGGCGTGGTGAAGTCGGCGAGCACCTCTCGCCACACCGGGACCACAGTCGCCTCGCGAGCCAGCGAACGAAACTCCTCCCGGCTCGGGCGTTGTGCCATCAGATCATGACCGCTCAAAGGCCCGGAAGAAGCAACTGAACTCGCCGGTGTGGCACGCGCCGCCGCCGCGCTGGTCTACGACAAACAGCAACGTGTCGCCGTCACAGTCGTAGTAGGCCTCCTTCACGTGCTGCATGTCGCCAGAGGTGTCACCTTTGGCCCATCGCTCACGCCGACTGCGAGACCAATAGACCATCCGTCCGGTATCCAGCGTCTCCCGAAGCGTCTCGGCATTCATCCACGCCATCATCAGCACCTGCTTGGTCGCGTGATCCTGGGCGATCGCCGGGACGAGGCCTTCGGCATTGAACGCCACTTCATCTATGGACAGGTCGGTCATCGATGTCTCCTCGTGCCGATGATCAGAGATAAACGCCGCTCGTGGACTCAAGCCGTTCGGCCGCGACTGCGTGGATGTCGCGCTCCCGCAAGATGACGTAATCGTCGCCCCGCACTTCAACCTCGAAGCTGTCGTCGGGGCTGAACAGCACCTGGTCGTTTGTCTCGATGCTGCGAACGTGAGAGCCGATCGCGACGACCTCACCCCACACGAGTCGGCGCGACACCTCCGCGGTCGCCGGGATAACCAACCCGCCACGCGAGGTTCGTTCGCCATCGCCTCGCGGAATCCGAATGAGGACGCGGTCAGCCAGCATCCGGATGGGCTGCTTTTGGTCGGCATCAGACATCGCTGTGACGGTACCGCTTCACGATTCGGTCCCCGAACCCGGCCGGAGGGGCGCAGGCACTGGCCTGACAATCAATCCGGCCTCAGTCAGGTGCCGCTTGGCTTCCGCGACGCTGTGTTCGCCGAAGTGAAAGATCGACGCGGCCAGCACGGCATCTGCGCCACCGTCCCGGGCTCCTTCGACGAGGTGATCCAGGGTGCCCACGCCGCCGCTGGCAACAACGGGAACGTTGCATGCCCCCGTCACGGCCCGCGTCAGCGCGAGGTCGTACCCAGCCTTGGTGCCGTCTCTGTCCATAGATGTGAGCAGGATCTCGCCCGCTCCGAGGTCAGCCACCTCCACGGCCCAGTCGACGGCATCGATGTCGGTGGGCCGCCTACCACCATGGGTAAAGACCTCCCAGTGATTGGCGCCGCGCTGGCGGGCGTCGATGGCGACCACGACGCACTGTGCGCCGAACTCAGCTGCAATCGCGGCCACCAGTTCCGGATGCTCGATCGCGGCGGAGTTGACCGCCACCTTGTCCGCTCCAGCTCGCAACAACGCTCGAGCGTCTTCCACGGACCGGACGCCGCCGCCGACGGTCAACGGAATGAACACCTGCTCAGCGGCGCGGCGAACAACCTCGAGCATCGTGTCGCGGCCCTCATGCGACGCGGTGATGTCGAGAAACACCACTTCGTCGGCCCCATGGGCGTCGTACCGGGCGGCCAGCTCCGCCGGATCTCCGGCGTCCTTGATCTCGGCGAACTTGACCCCCTTGACGACCCGACCGTTGTCGACGTCGAGACACGGAATCACTCTCACGGTTCGCATGCGGCGATGGCCTCCTCGACCCTGAAGCGGCCTTCATACAGCGCTTTGCCGACGATCACGCCGGCGACCCCGGTTTGGGTCAGGGCGCGGAGGTGGTCGAGCGTCCCGACGCCACCGCTGGCCACAACCGGCTGGGAGGTTTCGGCCACAAGACGCTCGTAGCCCGCGAGATCAGGTCCGGTCAGCATCCCGTCGACGGCGATGTTCGTGATGATGAACGCCGCGGCGGACTGGAACTCAGGCCAGCCGATCGCGTCATGGAGATCAACACCGGCGCCATCCTCCCAGCCGCGCACCATGATCCGGCCGTCACGGTGGTCGAGGCCGATCGCTACACGTTCGGGGTTGGCCTCGCACAGCCGCTGCGTTGCGTCACGGTCAGAAACGGCCATGCTGCCCACGACGACCCGAGCTACACCGACCTGCAGGAGGGAGTCATCGCGCACGCCACCGCCGGTCTGGACCGGGGTTCCAACCGACTTGGCAATCAACTCCACCACCACTCGGTTCGATCCCCCACCCCGAGAAGCGTCGAGATCGACGACGTGAATCCAGCGTGCACCGGCCGATTCGAAACGGCGCGCGACGGCAACGGGGTCGTCGTCGTAGACGGTTTCTGTGGCGAAGTCACCCTGCAGCAGCCGCACGCAGCGACCGGCCCGGAGGTCGATCGCGGGGTAGAGGTCCATCACGATGCCCGGCCGGGGTCACAACGGTCGACGAAGCCGCTCAACAACGCCAGGCCGACCGGTCCAGACTTCTCCGGGTGGAACTGCACGGCCCACACGTTGTCGCGGGCCACTGCAGCCACAACGGCGTCGGGGTAGTTGCAGGTGGCAACCACTTCACCGGCCCCCGAATCGGCTGCCGCGTACGAGTGGACGAAGTAGACCCACGGCTCCGCTGGCAGGGCCTGAGCCATCGGGTGGTCTGCGTCGACGAACTCCAGGCGGTTCCACTGCATCTGCGGGTGCTTCACGCCATCACCGAGGCGGGAGATCCGCGCGTCGAAGAACCCCAGACCGTCGACACCGGGACTCTCGTCGGACCCTGCATACAGCATCTGCATGCCCACACAGACGCCGAGGAACGGCAGGCCATCGGAGATGGAGCGAAGCGCGACCGCCTCCAGACCAGACTCGCGGAGCGCCGTCACGCAGGCGCCAAACGCGCCGACACCCGGCAGCACGACACCCGAGGCGCCCTCGACTTCGGCCGGAACCGTGATCAGGCGAGCGTCAGCCCCGACGTGCTCGAGTGCCTTCTGGGCTGATCGGAGGTTGCCGATGCCGTAGTCGAGCACTGCGATGAAGCCCACTCAGAGCGCACCTTTGGTCGACGGCACGGCCGAGCCCTCGATCCGGACGGCATCGCGCAGACAGCGGGCGACGCCCTTGAAGACCGCCTCGATGATGTGGTGGGTGTTGCGTCCGCTCACCATGCGCACATGAAGCGTGATGCCAGCGGCCGTCGCAAACGATTGCAGGAAGTGTTCGACCAGGTGCGGCTCAAACGGGGGTTGGCCGAGCGTGACGCCCTCGTGGGGCAACGCAACGTCGTAGGCCAGGAACGGGCGACCCGAGAGGTCGAGCGCGATGGAGATCAGTGCTTCGTCGAGAGGCAGCGCCATGGAGGCGAAGCGGCGGATTCCAGCTTTGTCGCCCAGCGCTTCCCTGACCGCTTCTCCGATCGCCAGACCGGTGTCTTCGATCGTGTGGTGGGCGTCAACCTCGAGGTCGCCTTTGGCGCTGACAGTGAGGTCGAAGCCGCCGTGCTTCCCAATCTGGTCGAGCATGTGATCGAAGAAGGGCAGACCGGTCGAAACCGAGGCCACTCCCGCTCCGTCGAGGTCGAGCGTCACCTCGATGGCGGTCTCCTTGGTGGAGCGGACAACCTTTGCGGTTCTGTTCACGTCAGGACCTCCGTGAGGGCATCAACAAAGCGATCGTTTTCTTCCGGCGTTCCTATGGTGACGCGCAGGCAATCCGCAAGGCGGGGCCACGATGAGCAGTTCCGCACGAGAACCGAGCGTTCGACCAACGCCTGCCACACCTCGTCGCCGGGCACGACGCGGGGTCGGAACAAGATGAAGTTGGCCTCGCTGTCCCATGTTTCGACTCCCACACCGCCAAGCGCGGCTAGAACGCGCCGCCGCTCGCTGACGATCCCGTCGACCGCCCGCTCCATATCTGCTCTGAACTCGAGAGCGATCGCACCGGCTTCCTGCTTCAGGGCATCAAGGTGGTACGGCAACACCCTGGCATCGAGCGCGGCCACGACTTCGGGTGGACCAATCAGGTAGCCCAAGCGAAGCCCGGCCATCGACCACGTCTTCGAGTAGGTACGCGTCACCACAAGCGGAACCTCCACGTCGACCAGGTCGGCCGCAGTCCATGAAGCGAACTGACCATAGGCCTCGTCGACGACGACGAGTCCGGCGTCCAAACCGACGAGCGTCTCCACCGTTTCGCGGGGCTCGACCGTCCCTGATGGGTTGTTCGGTGAGCACACAAACGTCAGTGACGGCGATGCATCGGCCACCACCCGAGTGGCCTCGGCGAGCGGGATCCGCATGTCGTCGTCGCGCTCACCCGCTACCACCGAGGTGCCGGTCACGTAGGCGATCTGGCGATGCATGGCGTAGGTCGGCTCGAACAGCACAGCTGTCCGGCCGGAACCGCCGTAGGTGTGAAACAGGGTCTGGAGCACCTCGTTGCTGCCGTTGGCGGCAAAGACCCAGTCGGGACCAATGCGGTGCTGGTCGCCGATGGCCTTCCTCAATCGCGCATAACCCCGGTCCGGGTAGCGGTTGAAGTCGATGGATGCGGTCGCTTCCGCGACGCGTCGACTCCATGCCGGCGGAGGTTGAAACGGTGACTCGTTGGTGTTGAGCCTCACCTCGACGTCCACCTGCGGGCTGTGATAGCCGCTGAGCTCGCCCAGGTTGTCAGCGGGGGTGGGGATGGCCATCGCTCACCGGGGAACCCGGAGGCGGACCGACTCGGCGTGCGCAGGCAATCCCTCTGCCTCGGCCAAGGCCACGACGTGAGGCCCGATCCGGGAGAGCGTCGCATCGTCAAGGGACACAACGTGCACGTGCTTGACGAAGTCATCAACCCGGAGTGCCTCGCCGAAACGCGCGGACCCATAGGTGGGTAGTACGTGGCTCGGCCCGGCTATGTAATCACCCACGCTGGCCGGTGCATAGGCTCCGGTGAAGACCGCCCCAGCATGCCGTACCAGCGGGAGCAGCGACTCCGGATCGGCCGACATCAACTGAAGGTGCTCTGGGGCAACCGCGTTCGCCACCGCTATAGCCATCTCCGGACCGTCAACGAGGGCAATGTAGGAGTTGGTCCTGAGGTTGTGCTCGATGACCTCGCGCCTCGGGCTCTCGGCCGCCAAGCGCTCGACCTCGGCGACGATCCGCTCGGCCGCGTCCTCGCTCCACGTGATGAGCCAGGCGAGTCCGTCCGGTCCGTGCTCGACCTGCACGATCAGATCGATCGCGGCGAAGGTGGCCGGCGTGGTCTCGTCGGCAACAACGACGACTTCCGACGGTCCGGCAAACGAGGACGGAACTCCGACGACCCCAGACACCTGTCGCTTGGCTTCGGACACGAACACGTTGCCGGGGCCAACGATCACGTCGACCGGCTTGATCGAATCCGTGCCGTACGCCATGGCCGCAATCGCTTGCGCTCCGCCGACGGCATAGACCTCGTCGACACCGGCCAGGGCCGCGGCCGCGAGGATCCCTGATGGCACCTTCCCGTCGTTCTGCGGCGGCGAACAGAGAACGACCTCCCCGACGCCTGCCACCCTGGCGGGGATCGCGGTCATCAGCACGGTGGAGATGAGCGGAGCGGCCCCCCCGGGCACGTACACCCCAACCCGATCAACCGGGCGGGCAAGATCTCGAACGACGATGCCATCCCGCTCATAACGAAGCTCTTCCGTGACCGTTGCGCGGTGGTAGGCGAGGATATTGGCCCGCGCCGCCTCCAAAGCCTCACGCAGAAGTGGCGGAACCTCGGCCAGGGCAGCCTCGATCGCCTCGGCGGTCACCCGAAGCTCATCGACGGTGGTTTTGTCGAAGCGCTCGGTCAACTCCCGAACAGCGGCGTCACCGCCCGCTCTGACCACGTCGATGATCTCCTGCACCAGCGCAGACGGCGGATGCTCCGCCGCCTTGGGTCTGGGCAGCGAAGTGCGGAGGTCATCGATCGGCGTCGACGTCAGGTTAAGGCGGTTCATCATGGCGGCGGGGCGATCGTAGTTGGGACTGCCGTGCACTCCTCTGGACTTCGCGGGCAAGATCGGGCCATGCCCGATCCCCGTCCCGAGTTGTCGTCGGTCGCCACCACCCTGTCTGAGCTCACGGAGCGGCTGGCGGTCATCGCCGAACAGAACGCCGTCGACCACGATGACAACTTGGCCATCGAGCTGTTCGAGGTCGAGCGGACGCTGGCCGGCGCCCACCGACGGCTCGTGCGGCTACTTGACACGCAGCGCCGCTGAGGGGGGCCTAGACGCGCCTCGACGGCGCCCGAAGGCGCCGTCGAGGGGAGCGGGCCAGGCGGCGGATCCCGG